>JAMDDG010000115.1 GCA_023488865.1 Bacteroidota bacterium
ATGAAAAGGAAGGTAATGTAAAAAAAATTAAAGATTTTATAATTTCTGCGGATGTGGATAGGATGCTTCAAAAATGAAGAATCCAGATAGATGTCAAATTCATTTAAACAGTTCACTTATCGGTTTCGCCTTTCCTTCTTTCACTTCCTTGAGGGCTGTCTCGATATCTTTGTAAACTTTGGATTTTTGTATTTCAACAGACCCATCTTTTTCCAATTCATCAATCAGACGAACCAAGTCCCTTCCCTTGCTCCTACGGGTGTTGATTTTTAGTGTAATTGTTTCCATATCCTAAGTTTTATTCAGCAAAGTTATATTTATTTCAACAAATCTAAATACACCTATTCAAAACATCAACCCTATCCGGATCCCTTTTTATATATCCGGTCATTACCGTGTTTATCAGTAAGTCAAAGATACAATTTGAAAGCAAAAAGAAAAGAATACGGCATTTAACAGGATGTTGTATATTTGTAAAAAATACAACATCATGAAAAAAATTAGCATCACTGCAATTATAGAAAAGAGCTCAGATGGCTGGTATGTTGGCCAAATAGAGGAGTTTCCTGAAGCCGTTTCCCAAGGCAAAACAGTTAAAGAGCTTCAAGAAAATTTGATAGATGCATTGACCTTAGTAATGGAGGCACAAAGGGAAATCACCCAGGCCACCTATAAAGGGAGAAAAATAATCCGCAGAAAATTAAATCTCGCCCAATGAAACGAGGGGAGTTAATAAAATATCTGACAAAAAACAATTGTGAATTGCTTCGGGAAGGGGCAAAGCACAGTATTTATTTTAATAGGATAAATAAAAGGCAAACAACCGTTCCGCGCCATCCGGATGTTTCAGATTTGCTTTGCAAAATCATTTGCAAGCAATTACAAATACCTTCGATCAAATAGAACATAACCCAACACCTGCCGATATCGGCCAATGATCAACCTATTTTACGTTAATATTTCAACACTTTAGCCTAAAGATCCCGGATTCAATCACTTTCCATTAAGCCAGCAAACTTCTTACTTTATCCGAGATCAGTTTCCCGTCGACCTTACCGGCCAGCTCTTTGACGGCAATGCCCATCACTTTGCCCATCTCTTTCATGGAGGTTGCGCCACAAGCTGCAATGATCGAACGGATAGCCGCCGTCAGTTCTTCATCGCTCAACTGTTTGGGAAGATAAGAATCGTATATTTTTACCTGGGCCATTTCAAATGCGGCGAGGTCAGGCCGTTTCTGCTGTTCGTAGATTTCGGCCGAATCGCGGCCCTGTTTGGCGAGTTTGGCTATCGCCTTGATCGCCTCTTCATCCGGAAGATCTTCCGCTCCGCTTTTGGCCGTCTTTGCCTCCAGCAATACTTTTTTGATGTTACGGACAGCTTCTAATCTTTCCTTGTCGCGCGCTAACATCGCGGCGCGGATATCTTCGTTGATCTGATCGAATAGTGCCATGAGAGTTATGAGATATGAGATATGAGTTATGAGTTATGAGTTATTGAAGCGTTTTGCAATTATCACATTTTCAAATTTACACATTTTCAAATTTGCACACTAATTTAATCCGCCTTGTCGTGCAAAAACGAATTGTTCTTCCTCAGTTTCAGTCCGTCTTCGGGATTGTTGGTGATCGAATACCGTGACATGGATTTCCGGTTATCCGTTGTACCACCGGGTTTCTGCTGTTTCATCCGTCGGCGTTCGAAAGCAGGCACCTTGGAGAGTTCGTTGATGTACTCTTCCGTCTGGTTGTAAAAATCAACGTGCATCACTTTTTTAGCGCTTTCAGCGGCGCCGGAAAAAGGATCAATCATCCGTTTGGGATAAAGCCTGCTAATGACCTCTTCCTGCGGATCGTCCACCCATTCGTGCCCGGTTGACGGATCTCCCGGAAAGAAAGTCTCGGTCTTGGATGAGAATGGGCTATTATCAGGATAACTATCTCCAATAGAAACCCTTACCTTATCTGCCGATTGATCCGTTTTTAATTCAGGAATGGAGCTGCTCTTGAAACCGGTGGCCACCACCGTAACTGTTAGCGCATCGCCCAATGAGGGGTCTACCGCGATCCCGTGGATCAGGTCGGCATTGTTCCCGGCCATTTCCTGAACATATTCATTGACGAGGTTGACCTCGTCCATCGTTACCTCTTTGGTCTCGCCGGAAGTGATGTTGACCAGGATGTTCCTGGCCCCCCGGATGTCGTTGTTGTTGAGCAACGGAGAGTTGATCGCCCCTTCTGCGGCTTTCCGCGCACGGTCTTCACCGCTGCAGGTGGCAGATCCCATGATGGCAACCCCCGAATTTTGCATCACTGTTTTGACGTCTTCAAAATCAACATTGATGAAGCCGGTGCTGGTGATGATATCGGCAATGCCCCTCGCGGCTGTAGCCAGTACATCATCCGCCTTTGCAAAAGCCTTGGAGATAGGGAAATCACCGTAAATTTCACGGATCCTTTCGTTGTTGATGACCAGCAAGGAATCGACATGTCCCTCCATCTGCCGGATCCCTTCGATGGCCTGCTGTATCCTCAGCTTTCCTTCGTTTCGGAATGGAAGCGTCACGATGCCGATGGTAAGGATTTTGTTGGTACGGGCTACCTCCGCAATTACCGGTGCAGCGCCGGTGCCGGTGCCCCCTCCCATCCCTGCCGTGATGAAAACCATTTTGGTATTCTCCGAAAAAATAGCTTCTATCTCTTCGATATTTTCGTTGGCCGACTCGCGTCCGATGGTAGGCTTATTCCCGGCCCCCCTTCCTTCTGTCAGCGCTGACCCTAATTGCACCTTGACGGGCACCGGGCTCTTGAGCAGATGTTGCACATCGGTATTGCAAATGGCAAAATCGACATCTTTGATCCCCTGACGGTACATGTGGTTCACGGCATTGCTGCCTCCACCCCCCACACCGATAACTTTAATGATGTTTTCCGATGCCGTCGGAAGATCAAAGTCTATTAAGTCTTTCATACGTATATTTTTTTATTTTACTTCCTCATCTTCATCCGAAAAAAGTCCGCCAAACTGGTTGTTGAACCATTTGGAGATGGACTCGCGTTCCGGTTTTTTTCCTCTTTTTATTTCAGTCTCATCCGTATTTTTCACTTTTACAGATTCCGCACTATTCCCGGGTTCTTTTTCGGGTTCATCAGGAACCGAAAAATCATCCGCCCCTGAAATACCCATAAATTCAATTTCTTCTACCATGGGAATGGTTTCTTTCTCTTCCGGGATTTCATAGGTAGCCTGAGGGGCTTTCTTTTCAATATTGACCTTCTCGGTAGAAGGGGTTGTCGCCCTGATCGGATTGGGATCATGTTCAAATCCGGTAGCGATAATGGTCACGCTGATCTTATTCCCCAATGAAGGATCCGTACCATTTCCCCAGATGATGTTGGCGTTGTCGCCGGCTGCCTGCTGGAGATAATCGATGATCTGTCCGATCTCGCCCATCCGCACCTCTTCTTCGCCAGAGATAATGTTTAGCAGGATATTGCTGGTCCCGTAAATATTGTTGCTATCAAGCAACGGCGACTGCAAGGCATCCTCAACGGCCTGATAAGCCCGGTCGGGTCCTTCGGCCAGACCGGTACCCATGATAAATACGCCGCTGTCGCGCATCACGGTGTTGACATCGGCAAAGTCGATGTTGATGTTGCCGTGCAGGGTAATGATCTCCGCACAACCTTTTACCGCTGTGCAAACGATGTCATCCGCTTTGGCAAAAGCTTCCCGGGCCGGTAACTCGCCGTACACCTTGTGCAGGTTTTCGTTGCTGATCACCAACATGCAGTCGACAAACCGGTCGAGTTTCAAAATACCTTCCATTGCCTGGTCGTACCGCAACTTCCCCTCTTTTTTGGAAGGCATGGTGACTACGGCAATGGTCAGGATGTCCATGTCCCTGGCTAATTGGGCGATGATGGGAGCTGCCCCGGTGCCGGTGCCGCCGCCCATACCGGCCGTGATAAAGACCATCTTTGTGCCGGATTCGAGTATCTGCCTGACCTCTCCCAAATTTTCGATAGCAGCCTGTTCCCCTTTTTTAGGGGCGTTTCCGGCACCTCTTCCTTCCGTGAGGGTTACCCCCAGTTGTATCTTCACGGGTACCGGACTGTTGGCAAGCGCCTGGGCATCCGTATTGCAAATCACAAAATCAACACCGGCAATCCCATTGTGATACATGTGGTTGACCGCATTACTGCCTCCTCCGCCAACGCCTACCACTTTGATGATGGAGTTAGATTGGTTCTGAAAACCGAATGGCAACAGATCTTCATTGATATTTTCCATAAGTGACATCTTAGCTCGTTTATTTATGTTCCTGCTCGTCAAAGAGACCGTCGAAGCCCTCTCTCACTTTGCCAACCAGATCAAACAAACTCTTCGATTTCCGCTTGACCGGATCTGCTTTTGGTACTTCCTCCTGCACAATGGGTTCGACCATCCCGGCAGGGTATTTTAAATTTCTTGAATTAATAAGCCCGTGAACAAGCACGCCCAAAAGGTTGGCCGATCCCGGAGTTGAAAGTTGCTCATTGAAAAGCTGTTCTTTCATGGCTACGATAGGCTTGCCGAAACGGACATCCAGACCTGTCATAAAACTCACCACTTTATCAATTCCGTTCAGGTTGGCCCCGTTACCGGTCAGCACGATGCCGGCGCCCAGCTTATCCACATAACCGGTCGATTCGAGCTGGAAGTTGACCCATTCCATGATCTCCTCCACCCTGGCTTGGATAATTCCGGCCAAACTTTTGAAAGAGATTTCCTTCCCGGGCCAGCCCTCCACTTCGGGAATCTGGGCCACTTTGTTGTCGGGCGCCAGATCGGCCATGGCAAAGCCACAATTCACCTTCACCATTTCCGCGTGCCGCGGGATGATGTTGCAACCCTCTTTGATATCGTTCGAGATCACATTTCCGCCAAAAGGTAGTTCCAACGCCAGACGCAATTTATTTTCATAATAGAGCGAGATACCGGTTGTCCCGGCTCCCAGGTCGAGCAACACCACTCCCGCCTCTTTTTCGTCCTGCGAAAGACAGGCGCTACCCTGAACAAATGGATTAACAAAAACGCCGGCCAGAGCAAAACCTGCTTTTTCGATGGCACGGGTCAGGTTCTTTTCGTAATTTTCGGAGGCGAGTATAATATTGAAAGTGGCATCAATACGGCGCCCGGCGATCCCAACGGGCTTGTTGATTTCGCGCTCCCCATCCACCGCGTACTCGGTCGGTACCAGGTGATAGATTTTCTCGCCTGGCTGCACCGAGTGACGCCTGGCTTCCTCCGACAACCCCCTCACAATCGCCTGGGTAACCTCATTGCCCTCGGTCATCCGGTAGCAGGAATAAGGCCGGTTCCCGATTTTCTGACCTGAGATACCTGCATATAATTTTTTCACCCGCAGGTTGGTCGCCCGTTCCAGGATGGATACCGCTTTTCGGATTGACTCGGCCGCATCATCAATGTTGACCACTACCCCGTTGCGCACACCTTGTGTCGCCACTTCCCCAAAAGCCAATACATCCAGTTTGTTGTCTGCTGTAAAGCGTCCCAGGATAGCCCTGGTACGGAAAGTACCAATGTCAATCGCTGCTGCTAATTCTCTTGTCTGGCTCATCTCTATCGTTTTTTTGAACAGATTACCTGATTTTTATATGCTAAGTTGATGGATTTATACAAAGTCCATCCCCCGTTTTTGAAGCCCTCTTTGTAGAGCGCCTTTAAATTTCTAAACTTCTCCTGATAATCCTCCGGCGGACCAAAATAGATCAATTGATCCCCGACCCGTGGAACCATCGTCAAATTACCGTTTCCACCCACATGGATCTGATCAATCTGGGCATTCAAAAACGGATCTGCCTGAATATACGTGATCAACGGAAGCAAACGTTTCCGGGCAAATTCATTCGCGATCACCCCCGAAATTATCATCACCCGCGGAGTATAATTTGGCGTCCAGTCGAAACTCTTGCCGAACCGGTCCATGTAATAATCCCGCCCCGGCACGTCTACCCTGAATTCAGGGTTCCGCTGCCGTATCCTTACCACAACGGATCCCTCTCCCGGCTTACCCTGACCAACAATGGAAGTAAAAACGTTCACATCTTCCACTGCTTTTATTTTTCTTACCCCATCTTCGATATTTCTCAGATCAATATTTCCGAGATTTTTGCGTAGCAGGTGCGGATTGTGACTCAATACCCAATTCCTGATATCGCGGCTTCTGATAAATTGATTTTCAAGCGAATCGGTTATTTCTACCCTTACGTCGGTGCAAATAATCTTCTTGCGTTCGTTGATGGAAAATCCCAAAGTGAGAAAAACCAGTCCGAGCACAAAACACCAGACGAAAAGATAGCCAATTTTTTTAAATATCTTCATTTTCTTTCAAATATTGCACCAAGGGCTTAACAAGACGGTCAATGTCGCCTGCCCCTAATGTCAGCAATATATCCAAATGATAATCATTCAGGATCATAGGAAAATCTGTAGCCGAACATCTCCGCTTCGATTTCAGTTTCATCCTGTTCAGGATCATCCCTGCATCTACTCCCGGTATCGGTTCTTCCCTTGCCGGATAGATCTCCATCACCAGCGCCTCATCCAGCAGATCGAGGCTTTCGGCAAACCCGTTAGCAAAGTCGCGGGTGCGGGTGAAGAGGTGCGGCTGAAAGATGCCTGTTATTTTCCTGCCGGGATAGAGGTGACGGACAGATTTGATGGTCGCCTCCAGCTCCCTCGGATGATGCCCGTAATCATCAATATAAATCGTACGCTTACCTTTGTAGCGGATATCAAACCTGCGCTCTACGCCCTTATATCCGGGTACGGAAGCGAGTATCTCTTCTTTGGTAACCCCGTTCAACAAGGCCATTGCGATGGCTGCCGTCATGTTTTCGACATTCATCAACCCGGGATAGTGCAGCGTAATCCCTTTGATTTCGCCAAACGGCGTGATCAGGTCGAAATGATAAGCGCCATCGGCTACCGCGATATTTTCAGCTTTAAAATCTGCCGCTTCTGAAACGGAATAGCTGTAATAACGGATGCCTTTGTTCCAGGAAGGGTCTATCGCCACTCCCTTGCGATAAAGCAAAGCCCCGCCTGCGCGGATCTGACCGACAAAGGTAGCAAAAGCATCTACCAGGTTGCCCGCAGTGCCGTAGATGTCAAGATGGTCGGGATCCATCCAGGTGATGACCGCCATTTCGGGGAACAACCGCAGGAAAGAGCGGTCGAACTCGTCGGCTTCGGCCACCATCAGGTTGCTTGCGTTGGCCGGAAGCAGCAGGTTGGTCTCATAATTCCGGGAGATGCCGCCCATAAAGGCAAAGCAATCGACCTGCGATTCCTTCAGCAGATAGGCGGTCATCGTGGTAACCGACGTTTTTCCATGCGTGCCCGCTACCGCGATGCAACTCCGGCCATGACTCAGTGCGCCTAATACCTCCGAGCGTTTAACGAGGTCAAAACCTCCGGCCCGCAGCCGCTTCATCTCGCCAAAGCTTTCCGGTACGGCCGGAGTATAAATAACCAGGGTACTGCCGCGGTCGGACAGTGCGGGCATAAGATCCGGATCTTCCTTGAAATGCACGGGAATTCCCTCAGCTATCAACTCGTTGGTCAAAGGCGAGGGGGTTTTGTCGTACCCTGAAACCCTTTTGCCGGCAAATTTGAAATAGCGGGCAAGGGCGCTCATGCCGATACCGCCGATTCCCAGCAGGTAAACTTGTTTTATATTTTCCGGTTCAACCATTATCCATTGTCAATTAATGAAGCAATCACCTCCACAATATCTTTAGTTGCCAAAGGTGTAGCCATTTTCTTAATGTTTTCAGCCAGATCAGCCAAACGCCCGCGGTCCTTCACAAGACTTAGCGCCTCCTCAACCAAACGATCCCCAACTTCAGCATCCTTAACCAGCACGGCTGCACCCTGATCGGACAGGGCACGGGCATTGGCAGTTTGGTGATCTTCTGCCACATTGGGCGAAGGTACAAGAATTGCAGGCTTGCCCACCACACAAAGTTCACTGATGGTTCCTGCGCCTGCCCTGGAGATAACCAGATCGGCTACCGCGAAAGCCAGGTCCATGCGTTGGATAAATTCCAAAAGATGGACATTCCCGGTAGGGTTGCCCGCCAGCTCGGCTTCAATTTCTTGGTAATATATTTTGCCGGTCTGCCAGAGAAACTGCACCCCGGATGATCTGATCAGGTCCAATTTGGCACGGATGCCGTTGTTCAGCGCACGGGCGCCTAAGCTTCCGCCGACGACCAGCACCACCGGCTGATCCGGATTTAACCCGAAGAAGCGGAACGACTCTTCCGATTTTGCCACGATCCCCTCCAGCCCTTTTCTGATCGGATTTCCAGTAAATACGATCTTCTCTTTCGGGAAGAACCGCTCCATATTTTGATAGGCGACGCATATTTTGCTCGCCTTTTTACCTAACAGCTTGTTGGTGACCCCGGCAAAGGAATTTTGCTCCTGCAAAAGGGTCGGTATGCCCATTTGGGTGGCCACTTTCAGTACCGGGCCACTGGCATAACCACCCACTCCGATCACGCAATCGGGTTTGAAATTGCGAACCACTGACCTGGCCTTCCACATAGAGGCGATCAATTTGGGCACGAAAAGCAGGTTGCGCCAGATCTCGCCACGGTGAAAACCGGCCACAGGCAGTCCAACGATAGGAAATCCGGCAGCAGGGACCTTTTCCATCTCCATTTTTCCCTGGGCCCCCACGAAGAGGATCTCTGCAGCAGGGAAACGCTGTTTTAGTCCTTCAGCAATCGAAAGCGCAGGAAAGATGTGGCCTCCTGTTCCGCCCCCGCTGACAATGAATCGTGGATTGCTCATTTTTTCAATTATCACCATTTGACAACAATATCTCTTCTTCCATAAAATCCGTATCTTCATCTTCCTCCTCCTCAACCGGCTCCTGCTTCAGCATATCAGCCTGATTCTCTGCGCTGATGCTCAGCATAAATCCGAAAATCACCGCAGTGAAGAGTTGGGAGGTTCCACCCCAGCTTATCCAGGGTAGCGGTTGACCCGTCACCGGAATGGCGCCAGACGAGACCCCCATGTTGACCAGGGCCTGCAAAAGGATCATGGTTACCGCACCTGTTGCCAGGTAAAGCGGAAAAGTTCGACGGCAACTTTTGATAATCATCAGTCCCCTGGTAAGTAAAACTAAATATAGCAGTACGATGACCACCGCACCGACCAACCCGTATTCTTCGATGATGATGGCAAAGACAAAATCGTTGTAGGCTGCGCTCATCCGGTTGCTGATATCCCCTTTACCGGCGCCAACACCGAAAATTCCCCCGTTATAAATTGCAATCTTGGCGAACTCATCCTGGGTAATCCCATCCTCCGGTTTGGAATCAGACCAGGGTGAGTAACGGTCTATACGGTTAAAAACGGTTTCGAGCCTTGACCCCTTGTAAATTATATCAGGCAATGTATTGCGGACCAAGAACATAGTAACAAAAAGGACGATCACAATCGCGACAGAACCCAAAAGATATTTCAGCTGTATCTGTGCGACAAACATCATGATAAAAGCGGTCGAAACGACCAGGACAGCGGAAGAGAAATTTACTTTGGTCAACAAAAGGGCTAAAACTAAAACTCCGGATACGATCTTAAAAAAGGAGGCCGTTCGTGACTCATCACTATCGCCGGTATGGGACAATATCCTCGCTACCCACATCATCACAGCCACTTTGGCCAATTCGGCCGGTTGAAAACTGGCAATACCCAGCGGAATGGTACGTCCGGAGCCCCGTCCGATCAGAATTCCAAGCACCACACTGCAAATAGCCCCGATTAGAACCAGGTTGGCATATTTGTTGTAAATTTTTACCGGGCGCTTGAGCATGAGCAGGATAATCATAAAACCCCCCATCTGAAAAAGCAACTGTCTGAAAATATAATAGCTGGTATTCCCGTTCAGGCGGCGGAATGCCAGGGCGCCTGTCGAACTGTAGACGATCAGGATCGAAAAGAACGATAGGACGAAGATCACCATCCAAAGCTTCCGGTCCCCTTTTAACCTGCTTATGTAGTCGCTGAATTTCATGAATTACAACCTAAGTAATATGTAGTATTTTAAGAAACTGTTTAAATCGTTCTTTTATTTTCAATATTTCACATTCTCAACAATTTGCATCATTGTCAATTATCCATTGTCAATTGTCAATTTACAGGTTCCTTACCGCCTCCTTAAACTGCTGACCTCGATCTTCGTAGTTTTTAAACAGGTCGAAAC
>JAMDDG010000305.1 GCA_023488865.1 Bacteroidota bacterium
TTGGGTCAAGCATGATCCCCAATTTATAATCTTTGGTAATCACCGTTGCCTGCGACCAACTTTCCGAAACAAAGTACGCTCTGTTCATCGGTTTTCCTTTCGTTAGAAGCCCTGCAAAAGATTGTCCCTGAACAGGATATTTCAATTTCGGCATTTTCAGGTCGAGTAGTTCAACTAAAGTTGGGTAAATATCAACCAAGCTTACCAGTTCAGCCGTACGTTTACCATTTTCCTTATTGCCTGGATATCTGATAATCAGGGGAATATTCAGAATATCCTCGTAAATATTCTGGGCATGCGCTGCTTTCTCGACCATACCATGATTGCCAACAAAATCGCCATGATCTGATGTATAAATTACGATAGTTTCATCCTCCAGTCCTGCATCCTTCAAAGCTTTAAGGATCTGACCAACACAATGGTCTATTTCGGTTACCAATGCATAGTAAGCGCCAATATAATTACGCCAGAGTTGCTCATCAGCGTATGCTTTGTCAACATTCCATACTTTATTGACACCATCGCGGATCGACTGCATCATTGGTGGGAGATTCCCTTTGGGTTCGTAGAGACTAGCCGGTTTTCGGACTGAACTGTTCTTTCTCAGTCCCTCTCCCCATTCTGAGACATTATACATATCCATGTATTTTTTCAAAGGTGTATAAGGTTGATGTGGACGATAAAATGTAGCCCAGCAAAAGAACGGTTTATTACTCCTTGATTGCTCTTTTATCATTTGAACGGTAAGTTTAGTGGTAAAAGCCTCCATGGTCCTATTTTCAGGTAATGCCGAAATCCGGGTTCCCAAATCAGCGGTCGGATATTTTACATTTGCCTGTGATGAGCAGGGTGACCCTTTTCCGAATTCCGCAGACCAATCTTTGGCAAATTCCTTCGCGAAGCCGTTCTTATCAACCCATTCAACATAGCTGTTCCCGGGGGTTTCATTGCATAAATGGCTTCGCTGAACATCCCATCCGGCATCGACTGCACCTGAAGTATGGCGTTTCCCGAAAGCATAGGTTTTGTAATTGTTTTTCTGAAAAAGAGTTGCCATCGAGACGACCTCGTCCATTACCGCAGTTTTCTCGCTATTAGATAGTAATCCCAAAGTGCGCGGATACAGGCCTGTCATGAGCGATGACCTGGAGGGTGCACAGATACCGGTGGTACAATAGGCGCGTTCGAACACAACAGATTCTTTTGCCAGTTTATCCAGATTGGGTGTAATGACATCCGGATGGCCTTCGAAACCCATTACATTTTTATTATGCTGATCAGCAAACAGGATGAGCACATTGGGCTTTTTCTTCGGGGGTTTTGATTGATTATTGCTTGCCACTGAAGCGCCTGCGTTCAGGATCAATACTGCCAATCCTGCAGCGAAACTTTCGATTGAATAGAGTTTCATGACCCTTTTTTTACCGGGATTTACTCAGGTCAACTTCTGTGATCGTTCCCGGCTTGATCGTAGCATCGCGCTTCCTGCCGGGAAGCATGATCCTGATTATAGACGGTTTGCCGGTGGTATTCAGGAATAACCATTGATTTTTTCCTATCTGTGTCGCAAAAATACTGTCTCTCATAAGGTCACAGACCGGAAGCCTGAGTTCAGACATCGTTGTGCGGAGTGCACCCGAAAGGCCGTCCCAGCCATTGACCCGAATGATCCGGCCCTTACCATTTATCCGATCGTTGGATCCATTATCGCCAAATAGAATATGCTCCGGTTCAGGGGTAGCTTCAATGCTCTCGAACTTCGGAACGTCCATAACGATGACTCTTCCGCCATTCTTGATCCAATCTGCGATACGATTGGCATCCGACGGCTCCATGATCTCCCCCTGGATGATTACAAGAATCTTGTGCTGGTCTAACGCCCCAGTGCGAAGCATGGTCTCATCCATGTAATCAAAATCGGCATAGTCCCTGAATTGTGCTGCCTTTTCAAGGTAGCCGCCCCACTTCAGGGTCAGCGAAACATTCGGATACCACAGCGCAACAGGTACTACCGGCGCAGCGACATGAAACAGGTATTTGAGGTGTTCCTGCTGGACATCCGTCCGTACTTGCGTCCTGGTGACGTTCCTTTCATAGTCATGAAGCTGGTTTGCCCCGGATGCAGTGGCATTGTAAATACGTGCGACTATACCTTTTTCATCTTCAGCCCCTGCAGGTTCGAATCCATAATAGGCGCCATAGTGCTTTCCTGCTGAAGCCACCCATCTGGTAATAGAAAAATTTTTTTGATAATCTGATCCTTCGTTGGTAATCCGTACACCTGCCCCGTGTTTAGCGGCGACCCGTGTTTGTTCGGCGAAGTTCGATCCGTGCTGTGGTATGGCGTTTCCACCGGTGCAAAGATAAATCGGTGTATCCGGGAAATACTTCCTGGTAGTACCCATCCACCAGTCCGACCAGTCTGTCATGGCTGAACGATACCAGTCTATAAAATCAATCCATCGGCGACGTGCCAGGGGATCGCCCGACTGGACAACCGTATTAAATGCTATTAGCTTGTCCTTACGTCCAGGAAAGTCAATATCCCCGAAACCTTTGAATGCGGCACCCCATGACTTGTTAAGTGTGGCAACATTCCCGTACCGCTTCTGCATAAATTTGCTAAAATCGGCAAGTGCATTTGGGTCATCGCACCAGAACCCCTGGTGGTTGTGGTATACGCCGGGAACCTTGAAAGTCCATCCACCGCCTGATACAGAGTAGATTGCCTCGCCAAAATCGCCCTGGATGCCCAAAAGCACCGATTCGATGACACCGGAACCTTTGTAGCGCTTGGAGAACTCTGCAATAAAGCGGTCGATCCATTTCGGCAGGTTGGGGTTCCAGCGCGATTCTACCTGGTTATCAAATCCATGCTCCAGACAACGGCAGGGGTAGTGGTCCTTGCCCGCACGGAACCAGTCCGGTGTAGAGTATGCAGGTCCCAGTATGAGGAAAGGAACCCACTTCAGGTTATTATCCTTCAGCACTTTAACCGTCCTGTCCCACTCAGACCAATCCCACTTGCCTTCACCACCCCGTTCACACGTCTCCCAGGTGACGTAGCTTTCGATGCTGGTTACACCGAGGGATTTGAAGCGCCGGGCGATTGAGTCATCTATTTTATTGATGCCAAATGTATAGAACATACCCTTGTCATCAGGAGGGAGTTGTCCAAAAATATTTACAGCGGCTGGTTTTTTAGAAGCCTGCACTGTATCATGGTTTGATGCATAATAAAAAAATATGCTTATCAATAGGATTTTAATAAGAGTATTTTTCATACTTATGATATTATTTTAATTATTTGTTAACTATAACCGGTAATTCATTAAATCCCATTTGAGTGCGATCTCCTGCTTCGTTTTGCACATTCAATCCATCGGTAGCCTGATTGGATGTGATAATTGCCGATACTACTTTTGGGCCAACAATTATCGCCAGCTTTTTTTTCATAAATGTGTTGCCTTGTATAATCGCTTTTCCTTCATCGACCTGTATTGCTGCTTTATCCCAATTCTCAAAATGGCATGCATTGGCAGTTAATTGCGCTTTTGGACCCTTCTGTACGATTATCCGGGCGATAGGGCCCCAGAATGCGCAGTTGGTAAGACTGATCTTCGAATTCACTTTTTCACCTATTTCTATACAAATAGCCTCTTTGCTACTCCATCTGCCGACGAACTCACCATTTGTTATCAGAAGTCCCCAAGGCTGTGCCTGTTCAACCAGAACAGCTCGTTCACAGCAATCAGCGCCTATTCCGAGAAAATTGCCGTTACATGATCCATGTTCTGATTCAGAGAATTTATATCCTACACCATATCCAAAGCAGAATGTGTTAAGTACATACTGCCAGTCAGTACGAGCGAATTCAAAAGCTACCGCATGAGTGTTCGTCCACTTGCAGAATGGATCATCCGGTTTGTACTTTACGCCAAAAGGCCAGAAGTGGCAGTTTTCAATTCTTCCAACATCACCACAGGCATCAACATATATGCCCCGCCAGTGAGGATATCCGTATACGTTACGAATAAGATGCCTGGGAGCGGAAATAAGCCTTATTGCTTCATAGGTGTTCAAGAAACAACAGTCAATTACGCCAACATTCACAATACCTCCTTCCGCTAAAACAGCAGGTGGATATGGGATTGGCGGTACGTCAGTCTGTTTCCAATCGGGATAGGTTATGATGACACCGGCAAGTGTAGACATATTTCCACCCAACCGGATGAATGGCTTATCCCCAGGCTTGCCACGGCCGGCATAAGCAAGCATTACAGTGCCACATAGATTTTGGGGATCCTTCTTGTTGTCGCTTGGTGGGACCCTGAAAGTTCCCTGAAGTGTTACTCCTGCAGGAATGACCAGATTCCCGTTGATGCGATATTGTCCGGTTGGAATATTTACTATTCCTCCTCCGGCTTTGCCTGCTGCATCAAGTGCCGCCTGGATTGCACGGGTATCGTCGGTGGTCCCATCACCTTTTGCATGGTATGCTTTAACGTTGAAAACCCCTTCCATGCTATCAGTACTTCGGCTGCTTTTGGATTCGATCCTAAAGCTTGACAAAGCAACCAATGCCAGAATAAATAAGATGGACTTTTTCATTCGTAAATAATTTGTTTTTTTATTGTTGAATGGAACTCATATGTTAGATCTTCATGGGTGTTAAGTCATTACTTTTACCATCCGGGATTTTGCGCAAGTCCCTTGTTTAAGTAAAGTTCGTTTTGCGAAATCGGGTATAAATTCATTTTGTCATCCCAAACACGTGTTTCAACCAGTTTTCGTTTATAAGATATACTATTGGAATTGTCTTTAGTTACCTCAACGCCATAAATAGCAGTTGTTGAACTGCCTGTTTTCCACCGCCTAATATCCCAGAAACGATGATCCTCGAAGGCGAGCTCCACCCTGCGCTCATTTCTAAGTTTATTTCTGAAATCTTCTTTTGTCATCCCGGCTGGAAATCCTGGCATTCCCGCCCTGGACCGGACCAGCTTTACTGCTTCGTTTGCTGTCATTTGAAGTGGGGCTGGCCCGGCAGTATAAGGGCCATAAACTTCATTCATTGCTTCCGCATAATTCAAAAGCGCTTCCCCGTATCGAAATAAAACCCAAACGTGTATTTTTGTTGTCGGGCTGACCGGACTCAAAGAAACACTTTCCATGACATATTTCTTAAGATAATAACCCGTTTTGGTAGCATTTTCAGTTGGCTCGCCATTGAAACCGCCATACCAGCACTGAACAATTGTGTTTTTCCACAGGGACCCATTATAGAGGATCGTTTTAGACATTCTTGGATCGCGCCCCTGATAAGGATCATTTGAATTATAACCTGACCCGGCTTCGTCGATCCCTTTTCCGGTTGCCTGCATTTCATAAGTGTCAACCAGGTTTTGTGTGGGGCATGTCCCTGTATTTCCACCTTCAAAGCCAACCGGGAAATTTGCCCTTTCAAATGTGTTGGAGGCAGCCTGCCTGGTTTCGAATATCAATTCAGTTGAACTAAGGTTATTGACAATATTCGCGTAATCTTTGTCCAGGGTATAACTTTTTAGATCAATAATCGCTTTTGCCGCAGTTGCGGCTGCAATCCATTTTGCCTGGCCGTTTTCAACGTTATGCAAAGGACTTGCAGCATATAACAGGGCCCGTGCTTTCAACGCGAGCGCCGCTCCTTTTGTGGCCCGCCCGGTTTCAGCGCCAGGTATGCTTTTATAGCTTATGGGGAGGTAAAGGCTTATTTCATCGCATTCCGAAACAATGAAATCAACAACCTTATCGTAAGGGGTTTTTGATACATTATTGGCTTCCTGTTCAGTAAGGAGTGTTGTAACCAATGGAACATCCCCATACCGCTTAATCAATTCAAAATAAAAAAATGCCCGTAAAAATCTTGCTTCGTATGGATATAATTTAAATTGGGCCATTAGCTGTGCATAGTTGTCATTATAGCGCGTATCTTCAAAGGTCTGGCCATCCGACTCTTTTAAAAAAAGATTCGCGGCCCTGATCCCGGTGTACAGGCGCCCCCATTGATCATCGAGTGTTTGTAAGGGGCTCCAGTTTCCATTATTAAACCTCTGGATGGCGGATAAATCCCATACATGCACCGCGTCATCTGATGCAGATGACCGCATGGCGCCGTCAATACTGTTAAAATCAGTTGGAAGATAGCTGTAAATATTGTTCAGAAAATTCTTGGACCGGTTAAAACTGAAAAAAACCTGATCCTTGTTAAAGTAATCAGCTTCCTTATAATCAAGGAACTTTTTACAGCTCCAGGACAGTGGGAGCAATAAAGCACAGACTATAAATAATTTTATGAATTTCATCCGTAAATAATTTGTTTTTTTAAAAGCCGGATGGAACCCGTATATGAAATTTTCATCTGTGTTTGTGTTTAGTGAATATGCTCGTTTCATAATAATGTGTTTGAATAGTTTAAAATCCGATTTTAATGCCTAGGCTATAAGTGGCACATGTTGGATAAGTAATTCCAATAGACTCAGGGTCAACAATATGTACATGGTCAATTGAAATCAGGTCTATTCCCCTGATAAACAAACGGGTATTTGAAAGTTTCAATTTTGAAATAAATTGATTGGGAAGATTATAGTAAATTTCAAAAGACCTTAATTTAAGGTAGGAACCATTAGTATACCAGATACTGTTTGGACGATAATTATTTAAATTTTCTAAGGTAGAGAGCCTTGGCAAAGATGCTGTTTCGACAGTAGCAAGCGTCCATCTGTTATCAGAAAAACCTGAAATTGTGGTTTGTCCTCTCAAAGGCCAGAAAACGCTGGGGGTATTCAGATAAATTGTTTGGTTTGCAATACCCTGTAATAATGCGTCAATACCAAAGCCTTTGTATTCCAGCCCGAATGAGGCGGAATAATATATTTCCGGATTCCTGGTGTTAAATTCCAACGGTTTTTCGTCGTAAACATCAATGACCCCATCATTATTCTGATCCTTATACTTGATATCCCCGGGTTTCACCACGGAAAACAATTGTTTCGGGCTACCGGCAATATCGGCCAAATCTTTAAAGAAGCCGACAGCCTCTAATCCAAAAGCCTGACCTATGCTTCGACCGGTCCGTTTCAGGTAATCAAAGGGCCGATAGACTTCCCCCATTTCAACAATTTTGTTTCGGACATACGAAAACTGGCCATTTACATAATAGGTGAAAGCGCCTTTATTATTGTGGAAATTAATTCCAAGTTCAATACCTTTATTAATGACAATACCACTATTTTGTAATGGGGGAACGATCCCAAGTACATTTGAAAAGATGCCATCTGTTTCAACAAGTATATTTTTCCGATGATCATAAAAAACATCTGCACTTAGTTCCAACATGCCAAACATACTGGCATCCACACCGACATTTGACTTTACTGATGTTTCATAGGTCAATCCTGTTGAGCGCAGGCTTCCCTCCTTTAAACCGCCCTGTGCATTATTGTTCACAGAGAAGTAATAACCAGGGCCCCCGGGAAACGTGCTCTCGGAAATATCCTGTGGGATCATCAGATCATTGCCTGTCATGCCCCAGGATGACCTGATTTTTAAATTATCGAACAACCCGTTTTTAGCGAACCAATCTTCATCCGACAATTTCCAGGCTAACGAAAGTGCCGGGAACAGGCCAAACCGGCTGCCTCTGGGCAACATATTTGTGCCACTATATGATACAGACAAATCTGCAAAATATTTCATATCCCTGGAATAATGTAAATTGCCAGCGACCAGCTGATGTAAGTAGGTATTAGACTTGCCATTCCTTACTAATTTATCCTGTTGGAACAAAAGCGCCGAGTTTATTGAATTGGTCCCCCACTCTTTTATATATTTCAGTTTTCCCCAAGCTGTTGCATGGCGCATTTGATTGCTCAGGCTGCTGGAATAGCTTAACTCCGTATCATTTCCATAAATGGTTTTTACCGTATCCATAAGGCCAGCCCCACTCTCCACTATGGCAAGCGATTCATATTGGTATTTTCTCGTTTTACCTTCTGTGTATGTTGCCGAATTGTCGTATGCCAGCGCAACTTCTGCGGATAAGCCAGGGAGTATGAAATCAAGCTTTTGCTCCAGGCTCCCGTCCGCTAAAAGTTCACGGGTGTGATTATACCGGTAACCGCTTGCGGTAATTTGTGCAACAGGGTTGTTGTCGTAATAAGACGTCCCCCCCCATATATTATCAAATGTTTTAACCGGGAATGCTGCTGCCGGGGTAGTGTAGAGCGCCGACATAATTGCTGCTATTGACGTCCCCGGTGTTCTTGTTTCCCTCAAATTCCCGCCCAGATTGACCCTGAATTTAGTTGACTTCGTAATATCAATATCAAGGTTAGAACGAAAATTAAATTTACCATAGCTCAGTTGTGTCGAATAGCCTTCGTTATCATTCACCGGGCCAAGTAAGCCTTTGTCTGTTTGGTAATTTAATAAAGTGAAATAGCTGATGTCTTTTGTCTTACCCTGAAATGTGGTTTTAAGGTTATCCGTCTCGCCAAAATTCCTAAAGGATTCGTTCAACCAATTCACATTCGGATAAAAGAAAGGTGACCCGCCGGACTTATAAGCATCTAAATCCTGTTGTGAATAAAGGGGGGACAACCCATCATTGGATCTGGCTTCATTCATAGACCGGGCATATCCGTACGCATCCAGAAATTTTGGTAAACGGAACGCCTCCGTAATCCCATGTTCAAATGACACTTCAGCTTTACTTCCCATGGCATCGGCCCGTTTGGTTGTGACCAGCAACACCCCATTGGCCCCGCGTTGTCCATACATGGCAAGCGCGGCAGCATCTTTCAGAATTGCCACACTTTCAATTTCGCCCAATGAGAGTGAAGAAACCGGACGTTCGAACCCATCAACCAATGTCAGTATGGATGCGTCCCTGAATGTTCCGACCCCCCGGATAAAAATAGTCGGATCATTTTCCCAGCTCATACCGCCATTTTGCAACACCGCCAAACCGGGAATCTTGCCAAAGAGGACATTTGCAGGATTTATGGCCATACTTTTTGATAATTCATCTGACCCGACTATTCCGATTGCCGATGTTATCTCTTCTTTATCGCGCTCTATCCCAAAACCCAGTGAAATCACTGCATCCTTACCGGTTAGTGATAGGGTTACCGGATTCGTTTCAATCCTGTATGTTTTATGCCTTTGCCCGGAAGTGGCTTCAATATGCTGGCCGATCTGCCCGGTTATGGTAAACTTTCCGCTTTTATCACTATTTGTGGTTATTCCGGGTTGTTCTTTAATCGAAATTAAGACATCAGGAATTGGATTGTTAGCTTCATCAGTTATAGTTCCTGTAAGCAGTTGTTGCTGGGCAAATACGGAATAGGTTACCGGTAACAGCAATAGCCACAGACAAATGAGTTTTATATATATTTTTTTCATGTTTAAATTTTAAGTTACATTTATTAAAACCTTCCAAGTTTTTCACCATCCCGGATTTTGGATTAACCCGTAACCTTTTTGTATCTCATTCGGAGGGAACGCGCTTAGGTACCATTTAGGTGACCATGTTTTTTGCCATGCACGCGGAGGCAATACAAATAAGGCATAAGTAAAATTATTACCGGCTTTATTGATATTCATCCCGTGCAATATTTTCGTGAAATCAGCAGCTCTTTTCCATCGGATAAGATCAAACCACCGGACCTCTTCGAGACCAAATTCACATGCCCTTTCATTCAGGACAGCTTCGCGGAATTGCTCTTTATTTAAGCCCATGGGTAAATTTCCCAATCCGACCCTGTTTCTCACTTTATTAACATAACTATAAGCTTCTGTTGTTGGGCCATTATTGGATTCGTTGCTTGCTTCTGCATAGGAGAGGTATATTTCCGCTAATCTTAGGTAGGGAAACTGTATAATGGAGCCGCGAGAGGTTGCAGCATCATTATCAAGTACCCACTTCCTCAAGTCGTAGCCTGTTGCAGCCCGCCACTGTGACTGGCTCTTCCGCTCTCTTCCACCAATCCAGAGTTCAGCGGTCCGTCCCTGATAGGTATCACCATTCACCAACGCTGTTTCGTATAACCTGGGGTCCCTGTTGATATAAGGATTGTTTGGGTTATATCCTGATGCGGGGTCGGTAATAGGAAGCCCGTTTGCCATGGGGAACATGTCAACATATTCCTGGGTCGGGCACGCGATACCGTGACCTA
>JAMDDG010000462.1:0-4630 GCA_023488865.1 Bacteroidota bacterium
TTATGAGATAAGTGTGATGAAGTATTAAGGAACAATTTAGAGATATAAATAATTTATAAAAAATTAAAAATGAAGAAAGCAGATATCGGGCTTATTGGATTGGCGGTATGGTTAGTTGAGGATTTCGAGGCACTTCACTATCAAGTTACAACTACTTTTGATACGGGATAAAATGCTCGAATACGCACTGCACCGACAATTAACTATACTTCGTATGTGCAACTGTCCGTTTTTCAGTCTGTCAACCAGTTTAATGCTTCTTCAGTTATCTTTTCAAACCAAACTTTCTCATTATCACATTCATTGACTATCTCATTTGAACGCTCAAAAAAACGTTTTACATGTCTTGGCTCAGGAACGTATGATGCTTTGTAAGAGTCATAAACCATTTTTTGGAAAACATTTAAAGGCAAAGGAACTATCGTAGAAGTTCCACCATAGTAACTGATATTCATCTTATGCAGCGCATAGAAATGAGCTATACAAGCATTATTTATGTTTGGTGCGACAAAAAGACAATATGCGGGTTTATTTGTCTCTTTTTTCAATTTTGCAAGATGTCGGGTAACTGGTTCACCTTCTGTTTCATATTGTCGCTGTCCGCTTTGCATTGTAACTTCTACTGTCAAACCAAAATCACAATAATCACATATGATGTCAGCCATATTTCCTTGTGCTGTTGACATTGGATTTCCAAAATCATCAAATTTTAAATTTGCTTTGATGTGTCCGCCATCCAACATTGTCATTGCTCGCCAAGTATTCCACTCCAACATTAATGGGTTATCGTACAATGAATTATTAAGTATTTGACTGAAAGTAGTATTGATTTCTTCAAACAAACGATAATCTTTTATTGCACTAACCTGTTCTGTAATGATTTTTTCTTTTCTATTTTCCAATTCGTCTGCAAAAACATTTTTAAGTTCTTGTAGTGTAAGAGTTTCAGGTATTTGAATTTGAGGGAACTCTAAGCGGATCTTTTGTTCGAGTAATTCTCTGTCGTCAGTTAATAGTGTCGGAATCTGAGGGTTGCCAAGATATGCAACATATTGTCCTTCGTTATTCACAAAACATGGTTCTCTATCGGCGTGTTCTAAAAAATAATCAACCTCTTGAATTTTTTCGGGAACGATTGAAATTGATTTTCCTAAATGTGAAATATTTACCAAACCTGTTGCTCTTAAATAACGGAAACAAGCATCAGCATAGTCTCGCATATTGCTTGCTTTGGTTTTAAGAAATTTTGCAATAGATGCATCATTGGTTTCTCTTGTTCTTGTGTTACCTGAACTAATATCAACACTATAAAGTTCTTTTAGTTCTGCCTCCAAATATTTAGCACGAAATCTTTTGTAGTTGCCGTCATTCTGTGCTTTTGCAACTCTAAATTGGTCAATTTTTGTAACAATATTGCTGAATTGGCGGTAATCAACTAACTGTAATCCGAAAATCATTAACTCATCAAATTTTAGAGAGCCAAAATATCGAATCAAACGAAATAATTCAAGGTAAGGCTTTACCCAAAAATTGGCCGAGTTCTCAGTCGGTTTATGATAAGGCGATGGTATTTGAAATTTGAGTAATTGCCTTAAAAATATTTCTTCTTTACGCCTTGATGTAACTAATTCTATTCCCGATTGAGTTAAACTGATAGTGGGAGATAAAACAACAAAACCAAGTGATTTGGGGGCTCGGTTTATTCTATCTCTTGCACTAAATGCTGGGTCATTTGCTCCTTCTCCGTTGAAAAAATTTTCTTCTTTCAACAATTCCATAAAGGCTCTTTGAGTATCAGTATTCCATGATTGACCAGAAAAATGAGTATTCAATAACTCAATTTCAGGAATCATTTTGGATGGAGTCCTTGGAGATGTTGTAACGAAAATTACTTTGCTGTCAATTCTTGCCATATTTAAAATGCTAACTCCTTTTGAAATTCAAATTCAGGAAATTGTTTATTTGCTTCGTTTCCATAGTTTGATATTAAAATGTGGGTTGCTGTTGATTTAAATCTATTCCTGATATTTACGGCATACGATTTACCATATTCATCTACAATTAAATCATCGTATAGTTTTTCGGTTAAAGGTGTTCTGCCAATTACCATCAATGCCATACATTTAAGACTCTTAAAACTTTTTGCTAATTCAGTATGGTTTTTTTCATTAAATCCATCTTTATATTCAGCATTTCCATAGTCAGAGAAAACGCAATCATAAGGTGGGTCTAAAAACATAAAATCATCTTCATGAGCCATTTCAAAAATATGCTTATAATCAAGATTATATATTTCTGTATTGGCGAGCAACCTACTGTGTGCCTTAGTTACTAATGTAGTGTTAAGATTGGCATATCTACCATATGGAACATTGAATTCTCCTTTGGCATTATACCGAATCATTCCTGAATATGCCGTTTTATTTATGAAAAAATATAAGAGAGCATCTGAATATTTCTTTTCCGCTAAATCGTTAAACATATCTCTGATTTGGTAATACAAAGCCTCATTTTCATCATCGACTCTTACATGAGGAGTTTTTGCTTTTAAATCTTCAAATTTTTCCCGATTGATAATATATGTTCTCTCTATTTCCTGAAGTTCTTTTTTTAACAAATCAAAATCAGATTTTACGCCTTTGTAAAAAGCCATCAATTTTGAATTGATGTCGTTTATTATCGCCTTTTTAGGCTCTAAATGAAAGTACAAAGCACCTCCACCAAAAAATGGTTCAATATATCTTCCTGTAAGCTTTGGGATGTGTTTAATTAAATGTGGTATTTCTTTCGATTTACCTCCCCTATATTTTACCAGTGGTTTCATGCTTTTTACTTTTTAAATCCGGATTTATACTCAATTACGTTTTCGTGTACAATGTCAAGAACTATTTCTGCGTTCTCTTCATCTTTTACAACAGAATAAATCTGTTCAGCAAGCCAAAGATTTAGAAGCGAGTTTTTGTCCGTTTCGAATAAATCTGCAAGGATAGATACTTGCTCTCTTTTTGCACGTCTTTCCCCTCGCTCAATTTTACAATATGTTGCCGTATCAATCTCCAACGCAGCCGCCAATTGCCTTTGTGGCAATTGTTTTTGTTCTCTTAACTGTTTAATTCTATCTGCAAACAACATGTTGATTAATTTTGTCTTGACATTATCTGGCAAATATAAGTCTATATAATATAAAAGTCAATTTTTTTTAGTAAAATGATGGATCATTTGTGTGTGTTTTTCGACATGTTGCCAACTCATATTTCATATCTCGTAACTTATATCTTGAACCCCAGTTTCTTCAGTTTCTCAATTGCCTTAATCTGGTTGATCTTACCATAAACCGTGAAAGCAGGGAACTCTCTCCTTACCGGGTAATCGCCGCGCTGCTTTTCGAATGTAGCGATACTCTCCCGCAAACGGGCATCGTCTTCACGAATATCGTAAGTGGCCAGAATGGCTTCAGCCAGAATCTGCTGTGTGGTTTTATCCGTTCCATCGATCAGGATTTCTGTCACCGCAGGTTTTTCGACATTGGTTGCTTTCCAGTTTTTCGCTCCCAAATCGAAAAAACGGCTGACGGCCTGAACACTCATCTCGGTACCTTTTGCCTTACCATCGCGCGAATAACCTGCAATATGCGGTGTAGCCAGGTCGACCAACGATAAAAGCTCCGGATCAAGATTGGGTTCATTTTCCCAACAATCAACTATAGCCCCGGAAACTTGTCCGGTCTGAATTGCCTGCGTCAGGGCGGCAGTTTTCACTACTTCTCCCCGACAGCTGTTGATGAATATTGGTTTGCGGTTCATGCGGCCGAATAATTTCTCGTCGGCCAGATGATAGGTTACATCTTCACCATCTTGATTCAAAGGCACATGCAAAGTAATCACATCCGACTCTTCAAGAATTTTCTCCAATCCGACAAATCCCCTTTCACCTTCTGCCCGCGCCCGCGGAGGGTCGTTCAGCAACACCCGCATGCCCAGAATTTCGGCTATATTGGCCACTTTTGAACCCACATTTCCAACCCCGACTACCCCGATTGTTTTTCCGGCAAGTGGGCCAAGTTTTCTTTCAGCCATTACCATGAGGGCCGAAGCGATGTATTGTTCCACCGATTTGGCATTACATCCGGGGGCATTGGTCCATTTGATACCAGCTTTTTCGCAATAGGCCGTATCGATATGGTCGTATCCAATGGTGGCGCTGGCGATCATTTTTACCGACGACCCCGACAACAACGCTTCGTTGCAGACCGTCCGGGTACGGGTGATTAGCGCATCAGCATCCTTAACCACCTCTGCTGTGGTCTTGGATCCCGGCAGGTAAACCACCTCCGCATAAGGCTCCAAAGCGCCCTGGATATAGGGGATTTTGTCGTCGATGATGATCTTCATTCTATCTATAATTTGTTGAAGTTTAAAGAGTTGTACAACTTGAAATAAGCAGTTAGCTATTGGCTATTGGCTTTTGGCTTTTGGTTATGAGAGAATTTTCGGAGTCGAATTCGCCCCCTCTCCCCTTCTCCCAGTCGCCCCCTCATTTCTCATTTTCTCATCTTCTCATTTTCTCAGCACTCACCGCTCAGCGCTCATTCCTCCTCAATATTTAAACCGCTTACGGTATGGAGAAAATG
>JAMDDG010000462.1:4640-10131 GCA_023488865.1 Bacteroidota bacterium
ACAACCCCAGCGCAGGGTTCGAGATATAAAAAATCTCTTCACCATCCGGCATCAGGTTGAAACCGTCTTTCAGTTTTTTGGGATCGTAAGTTTTTACCACCTCGTCTAGGTCGGCATACTTAAACCCGACACTTTCAATCTCGAGTTGCGTCAGGTTTTTGGCCTCTTTGCCCGGACAATAGGTTATTTTGAACCTGCCTTCCGACGAACCGTGGATCAGGTGCGCCGCTGCACTCAGGTTGTTGCGGAGCTCTTCGTGCTCCTTGCATGCCTGAAGGGTGGCCGGGGTCCCAAAATAGCCGTACTTCCTGATCAGCCGATCGATCTCCTTGTCTTCGCCAAATTCGACCAGCGCCGGGGCCAGGATGATCAGGTCACCACCATCGGCCAGCGCCATCCGGGTACGGTAAATTGATTTATTGCCCAACCAGGTGCTCTTGAATTCGGTAGGATCGAGGTAAACCACCACTTTTTTCAATGGTTTTTCGAGCATCTCGAAATTGATATCCAGCGAAAGTTTGGCAGCCATGTCGAATACCTCGGTATCGTCGCCGATAAACAATCCGCGTGTTTTGATTTTGCCATCCGTTTTATCCAATCCAACGACAGTCTGAACATAGACAATCGGCAGATTTTGGGTAAAGTTTTCGGAAGCATAGTTGAAAACCCTGCGAACAGGCGTATCGGCATGCCCCATCATTTTCTCCATACCGTAAGCGGCGCCGATAAAATGGCTTTTGTTGATCCCTTCAACCCCGCCGGTACCGACGAAGATATTTTTGTTGTAATTGGCCATACCCACTACTTCGTGAGGGACCACCTGACCAATCGACAGGATCAGGTCAAAATTACCCTCAAGCAACAATTTATTCACCTGGGCTGGCCAGGGAAAGTCGACAGCACCTTCCGAAACTTCTTTCACAAAGGCAGCCGGAACTTCACCAACTGTAACCACATCGTTGCGCCAATCGTGTTCGCGGATCAACGAAGCGGGCAAAGAGCCGAACATGTGGGCAATCTGGTGCGCGGTCATCGGGGTGTGGGTGCCCAAAGCAGGCAAAACATCCGTCAGCGCCTCGCCGTAATATTGCCAGGTCATCTCCGTCAATTCTCCTGAACGGCTTGGCAACCGGGTATAATCCGGCGGAATGGCCAGCACCTTTTTGCGTTGCCCCAGCTTCCTGAACGCCTCAAACAAACCCGACTTCAAATCCTCTGCGGAGAGTTCGTGTGAGGTGGAACCTATTTTGTAGTAAATCATTTGCCAATATTGTTAAATTGATGCTTAACTATCAATTTTGGATTTTCGATTTTCGATTTTGGAATGATGAACTCCGAAAATCAGTGCTCCCAAATCTTAAATCGCAGCGCAATCGAAAATCCAAAATCTAAAATCCAAAATCCATCCTTTATCTCTTCACCCTTGCATTTCCCTTCCAGATACTCCAAACCATCTCTTCGTCGGCAGGTTGGGCGTAGTCGGTAAGGAAAGTAGTGGCTAATGCGCCGGATGCCCAGCCGAACTGGATCCATTTGGCAGGCTCCCAGCCTTTCAAAATTCCGTAAAGCATACCGCCTACAAAACCATCGCCACCGCCAATGCGGTCAAGTACATTGATTTTGCGTGGCTCCACCACATGCCATTCGGTCCCTTCGAGCATGATGGCGCCCCAAAGATGTTCGTTGGTGCTAACCACCTGACGAAGCGTTGTGGCAAATACGGAGGCATTCGGGAATTTTGCTTTCACCCGGTTGATCATCTCTTTGAAACCGTCAATTTCGGAAGACAATTGTTTTCCGCCTGCTTCGGGTCCCTGAATACCCAGGCACAACTGAAAATCTTCCTCGTTGCCGATCAGGATATCTGCCACTGAAGCGATCTCTTCGAAGATGGCGCTCAGCTCAGCCTCGCGGCCTTTCCAGAAAGAAGCGCGGTAGTTGAGGTCGAAAGCGATACGGGTACCATATTTCTTGGCGCTGCGGGCCAGCTCCAGACAGAATTTACTGGTTTCGGGCGACAAAGCGCCGATCAATCCCGACAGGTGTACGATTTGAACGCCTTCTTCCCTGAAAATGCGCTCCAGATCAAAATCCTTGACATTCAGGGTACGGCCAACTTCTCCGGCACGGTCGTTCTGTACCCTTGGACCGCGGCTCCCGAAACCACTGTCGGCAATATTAAACTGGTGACGATAGCCCCATGGACCTCCTTGTTCCACTTCCGCACCTTCGAAAGTCATTCCCCTGCTTAACAGGTTGCTCTTGATCAGTTTGGCAATCGGGCTATCTTTTACAAAAGTGGTCAATACCTTAACAGGAAGGCCCAGATAGGAAGCGACGCTCGCTACGTTGGTCTCGGCGCTGGTGGCCTGCATTTGGAACAGGTCACTGCTGTGTACCGGCTGACCGTTTACCGGAGTTATCCGAACGCCCATGCTGGTAGGGACCAGCAGGGATGTTTTGCAGTTTTGCTTTAATGTGATGTTCATATGAAAAAGTTTTTAGACTCCGCTGTAAGCGTTGAACCCACCGTCGACCGGGATTACGATTCCGGTTACGAAAGAGGAAATATCGGACAAAAGGTAAAGTGTAGCACCCTGCAAATCATCGGGATCCCCAAATTTTCCCATTGGTGTGTTGGTAACAATTTTGTTGCCACGAGGTGAGAAACCACCTGTTTTTTCATCCAATACCAGGAATCGGTTCTGATTGGTGATGAAGAAGCCGGGGGCTATCGAATTCACCCGGATACCCATTTTGGCTAAGTGTACGGCCAACCATTCTGTGAAATTGTTGACCGATGCCTTGGCGGCAGAGTAGGCTGGAATCTTGGTAAGTGGGTGGTATGAATTCATGGAAGAGATGTTCAAGACAGAGCCCTTCTTGTTTTTGAGCATATCGCGGGTAAAGACCATGGTTGGAAGGATGGTTCCTTTGAAATTGAGCGCAAAGACTTTGTCGAAACCCTCCATTTGGAGGCCATAAAAAGTAGTTTCAAGTTTATCCAGATCTTTTTCCTCGATTTGATCGACTTGCGTTGTCGCAAGTGGGGAATTGCCGCCGGCGCCATTGATCAGCAATTCGATTAGTCCCAGTTTCTCGTTGATAACCGTTTTTGCGGCTTCGAGCGATTCTTTGTCCAGCACATTGGCTTTCACTCCGATACAGGTTGCTTTGAATTCCTTGGATATCTCTGCTGCCACCTGACTGGCAAGTTCCTCGTTTATATCAACGATGGCCACTTTGACGCCAACAGATACCAGCGCCTTAACCAATGACACCCCGATCACACCTGCGCCTCCGGTGATGACACCAACTTTTCCACTCAAATCATCAAAAGAAATTTTTTTCATTTGTAAAAATTTTATAGGGTAATAAATATATTAAAAAGTACTGAAAAAATCCAGATTTTCCTTGGTAATCAAGTCAATAGAGGTGAAATTTTCTTTCTTTATTTTTTCTTTCTTTACCAAAAAATCAAAAAGAAGCTGAATGGACTGAAAACCCTGAACCTCTGGCTTTTGACAGATCAGAAAATCGATCTGCCCTTCTTTGAGCAAAGCAATATTTTGAGGGATCAGGTCGTATCCTATAATCTTGGGAGAGGTGCAAAGTTCTTTAAAGCAGGTGGCTGCAAGATGAACTTTGGAGTTTGTCACGAAGATAGCATCCACTTCGCATGGGTCGATCCCTAATTCAGCAAGATGGCCTACAATCTCTCCCTTGTTTCCTGAAACCTCCATTTTAACTATCCGATGACCGTTTTGATTTTCTTCAAAATAGCGCATAAAACCGCGCTCGCGCTGCAGCAAATGGTTGGCATTGTCCAATTCCCTGGCAACATGGATCAACAAAACCAGACTCTTCCCTTTGACTCCCCAGTCGGTGAGTTTTGCAGCTAAAAAACCACTGTCGAACGAGCTTTGTGCCACAAAAGCAATGGGGTTAGTCTCCTGAAGTGTAGAGTCTATGAAAATATAGGGGATTTTCTTCTCGTCCAGATTTTTTGTAAAACGAAGCGCCTCGCGTTTGGCCCAGGGCGCCAGCATAACAGCATCCGGATTAACCAGAAGTAATTTTTCTGCCTCTGTTAAAAAGGAGGACGAATCATCCATCTCGAAAAAGAACTGTTCAATTTTTACACCATAAGCTTTGAGCTGCCCCATGGCCTTTTCAACTCCCAGTTGAGGCTTCGACCAGTAAGTATCCTGGCTGACTGCTTTCGGCATCAAAGTGGCAAAAACGATGCTCTTTTTGGAGGCCAAACTACTTGCCAGAAGATTAGGCCGGTAATCAAGTTCATCGATGATTTTTTGAATCCTATGTTTGGTATCATCAGAAACTTCCCCCCTGTTGTGAAGTACCCTGTCGACGGTGCCGATGGATACACCGGCTTTAAGCGCTATGTCTTTAATCCGAATAGTTTTTTTCATTTTCGCATTTAAACCGAAGCAAATTTAAGCATTATTTTAATTTCGTGTACGAACACGGGAAAAATAATCCAGACTATTTATCGGGTTCAATTTTCTGAAAAATTGTAATTTGTTTTAAAAAATAATTACTTTCGTGAACGAACACGGAACCTTTTCCCATTGCTTAAATGCGCGTAGGGAAAATCAAATTAAAGAAAATATGAGACTTGGAAAATACAGTTTTGGAATCGGTGACCGATTCGCACATCAAGGCGTTGCACAACTGAGGGCCCTTTTAAAGGCCCATGCGGCAGGTATTGAAGTAACCCCGGTATGGAACAAATCGAACCGCGAACACGGTTACGTCCACACTCACCCTAATGATACCCGGAAAGAAGCTGACCAGGCCGTTGAAACGCTGGGCTACAAAGGAAGTTATTGTGTCGACGCCGACCATATTAACCTGGGAAATGTCGAAAACTTCATCCACTCCTCCGATTTCTTCACCATTGATGTTGCAGGAAAGATTGGCATTCCTCCTGCCCACGAGGAGATTAAAGCGTTTGTTGCCTCCTGCAAGCCCTATTCCGGTCATCTTTCGATTCCAAAGATTGCCCATGCATTCGAAATTGACGACCAACTTCTCGAAAAAATCGCAGACAAATTTTTGACGGCTATCAACGAAGCAGCTAATATCTATCGTTTTATCGCCGACCGCAAAGGTTCGGAAAATTTCGTAACCGAGATATCCATGGACGAAGTGGAGACGCCACAATCGCCGGTCGAACTCTTTTTCATCCTTAAAATGATTTCTAACCTGGGCATTCCGGTACAAACCATCGCCCCAAAATTCACCGGCAGGTTTAACAAGGGAGTTGATTATGTGGGAGATACTGCAAAATTTGCCCGCGAATTTGAAGAAGATATCCTGGTAATTGAATATGCCATCAAAGAATTCAACCTTCCTGACAACCTGAAACTGAGCATTCATTCAGGTTCCGATAAATTTTCCATCTATCCTGAGATTCAACGGATCATCAAATTGTATGACAAGGGAATACATGTCAAAACTGCAGGCA
>JAMDDG010000034.1 GCA_023488865.1 Bacteroidota bacterium
TTAAAACAGTGCTGTTCAGTATTGCACTATTATTTTTGATGTCGTGTTCAAAGGTTCTCGACAGGGTCCCGGATAGTTCAATTACTGAAGAAATGGCCTTTTCCTCTTGGGATAAAGTAGATGGTATGGCCAATAAATTGTACCGTGATATGCGCGATCGGGATAAAGGGATTGTTGGGTTGACCGACTTTTCAATATCAGGGATTACTGACGAATGTAAAGGTACCAAGGTGGAAACGGCCATCCCCGACCAGTTTAACGCTGGATCTTTCGGTCCCTCTATAGGTATGGTAGGTCCGGGTAAAAACCTTAATATCTACTGGGGTGATTTCTACAACTCCATTCGTAAAACGAATGTTTTTCTTGCAGGAGTTGAAAAATACAAGTCACCTGATAACCCACTTCAGCCAGGTGATTTAAAAAACCGGATTGCTGAAGCACATTTCATCCGTGCTTACCTTCATTTTTTGGTTGCGCGCTGGTACGGCGATGTTGTTTACATGGATTACGTGGCTGATGTAAACAACGGGGATTTAAAATTTGTACGTATGTCTTGGCCTGATTTTGTGAAAAAAATCTTAGCCGACCTTCAATATGCTGCCGACAATTTACCGGTCCGTCACCGTGATATGGAGTATGGCCGTGCAGATAAAGGAGCAGCGCTTGCCTTAAAAGCAATTATCCTTTACATGAACGCCAGTCCTATGTACAACGGAGGAAAGTTCCCCGGCAATGACACCCGTGTTGGAAAGAGCGCTTACACTGCCTATGACAAGGAAAAATGGAAATTGGCAGCCGATGCAGCCAAAGCAGTAATGGACCTTCAAAATAACGGGGCTCCGCGCTATTTCCTCTATACCGGCAAGGGCAATACTTATCAGCCGGAAAGTAATAACAAGGTGTATGCCAGGATTAAACAAATTTACATTGATGCAGAGGCAATTCAGAATGAGTGGATCCTGGTAATGCCAAACTGTAAAGTTCAATCATGGCAGGGAGACCATATCCCGCCATCCTACGGAGGTGCCTCCCGTCTGCAGCCGCTCCAGGAACAGGTTGACGAATATGAATTTATCGGGAACGACGGCTTCGGATATGCTACTTATGACCCTCAGGCCAAAGCCAAAGGTTTTGATGAAAACTTGCCCTACAACAACCGCGATCCCCGTTTTTATTCAGATGTCATGTACCATGGCAGTACCTATCAGAATAAAATCATAAATACCGCAACTGGCCAAGATAAAATCGGGGCACAGAATGCCACCTCAACCGGTTATTACCTTCGCAAATTCTTCCATGAAGACTGGAAACGAAGCGGAAACTGGCAACTGCACTTCCCTATGATCCGCCTTCCTGAAATCCAGTTGATCTACGCTGAGGCAATGAACAAATATTACGGGCCATCCCAGGAGGTGTACAATGTTCTTAATAACTTACGTGCCCGCTCATTTATGGCCCCGGTCCCTCCGGGATTAAATGAGGCCGAACTTCATAAATACATCCAAAGGGAACGCCGTGTTGAGCTTTTCTATGAGAACAAACGGTATTTCTACGCCCGCTGGAACCTGGAACCTGATTCTGCCCCCGAACTTGCCCAGGAACAAGCTGCCAATGCATCTGCAACACCTGATAACGTATGGCCTTACCCAAGGACACAAAGGGCTGCCCACGGGATGATGCCAGTTGTCGATCCAACCGGGACACTGGTTGTCAGTGGCGTAAAATATAAGATGCAGCGCTTCAAACTCGAGGACAGGGTATTTACTTCTAAAAACTATTACTGGCCTTTGCTGCAAAGCGAATTGACAAACTGTCCGACTTTAATACAAAGTCCTAACTGGTAATATAACAACTACTGTTACTTATAATGAAAAAGAGAGACTGACCTATATTAATCAGTCTCTCTTTCTTTTAATTTGTCAAACAAAACAAACAATGTGTTTGGAAACAGGTATCCTGAACTTAAGAGAATTTTCTTCAGACTATTATTCTGAATGCACCACTGATAGGTTTCGAAACCGCTAAACACGAAGGTGCTCTTGGAAAAGAGTTCTCTTTGGTTAAGCTGAACACCGACAAAGTGGATATCATGGCCTTCAAAAAAGCAGAAGGGAGCGATTATTACATAGTTCGCGTAAACGGACTTTATGGCAAAAATGCCAATGGAGTTTCCCGACAGCTTCACTTTAACTTTTGCCTAAAAGACGAAATTTTATTATTCTTTGTAATGAACCGCTGAAATGGATACTTATTGTTATATTCGTTCAATCGATGACATTAACCATAACTTTAAGGAAGCATGGATCTATTTTCAGCACAGGAAGTCACCAAAACTTATTCCAATTTCAAAGCGCTTTCCGAAGTCTCCATCTCCGTACCCGAGGGAACTATTTTTGGGTTACTGGGACCTAACGGGGCAGGGAAGACGACACTGATCCGCATCATCAACCAGATTACAGCGCCCGACAGCGGTACCATCTGGTTCGAAGGCAGGAAAATGAAAGCCGACGACATCTATCGCATCGGGTATCTCCCCGAGGAACGAGGACTGTACAAAAAAATGAAGGTTGGGGAACAGGCGCTTTACCTGGGTATGCTTAAAGGGCTCTCACGCAGGGATGCCCTGCGCGAACTCAAAATATGGTTCGAGAAATTTGAAATCATCACCTGGTGGGACAAGAAAGTGATGGAGCTCTCGAAAGGGATGCAGCAAAAGGTCCAATTTATCTGCACCGTCCTGCACCGGCCCAAACTGATGATTTTCGACGAACCCTTCACTGGTTTTGACCCTATCAATGTAGAATTGATGAAAAAAGAGATTCTCCGGATGAAACAGGAGGGCGCAACCATTATTTTCTCCACGCACAACATGGAATCGGTCGAAGAGTTGTGCGACCACATCGCACTAATAGACAAATCAAAGAAAATTCTGGATGGTCCGACTTATAACATCCGTGAACAATACAAATCAAACATTTTCGATGTCGCTTACAAGGGGGATTTTGCCAAAATTGAACAGGCATTTGGTCAGAAATACTCGATCCTGTCACACGACGAGAAAGGCCGGACCAATAGCCTGAAAATCCAGTTCCTGAACGGGAGCAATTCCGGTACGCTCATCAAAGATATGGTAGAGCATGTCGAAATAGTTTCTTTTAACGAATTGATCCCCAGTATGAATGAAGTATTTATCAAAGTTGTTAAACAAAATTCTTAACCAAACGACATGAGCAAAATAGGATTAGTCCTCACAAGGGAATACACCACAAGGGTCAGAAAAAAGTCATTCATTGTCATGACCATCCTGATGCCGGCTTTGATGGCCGCTATGTTCATTCTTCCTGCTTATTTCATGTCGCAGGACGACACAAAAGAACGGACGATTGCGGTGTACGATGGTTCCACCATCCTGTTAGGCCAATTGGAAAGCAACGATTATACCAAATACAAATTTATTCCTAAGGAAGAATATGAAAAGATCAAAGACAACCTCAAGTCTACCGCATATTATGCACTTCTGGATATTCAACCCAATATTCTGAATACCAATGCAGTCCTATTAATTTCCGAAAGCAATATTCCTTTTGACCTTAAAAACCAGATCCAAAACAATATCAATTCCGTCATCGAAAAGGAAAAAATGGCAGATGTGATCAAGCAAACAGCTATACCCGATCTGGAAGCGCGGATTGCTGCCACAAGAACTTCCGTCAGTATCAATACCATAAAATTGGGAGAAGGAGGAGTAGCCAAAAAAAGTTCAACCGAAATTGGAATGATACTTGGCTATATCTTTGGATTTGTCATCTATATGTTTATTCTTTTATATGGCCAGATGGTGATGCAAGGGGTGATGGAAGAGAAGCAAAGCCGTATCGTGGAGGTCATCATCTCCAGCGTTAAGCCTTTCGAATTGATGATGGGCAAAATCATCGGCATTGCCATGGTGGGATTAACTCAATTGGCAATCTGGATAATTCTGGGCATTGCAATCATCGCGGGTGCCAAAAATTTTATGCCGGGAGCCCAACATGCGGGATCCGCCCAGGAGATTATGGCACAGTCACAAATGGCGGCCCAGGCAAATGCACCCGCTCAATTGGATAAAATGCAGGATATTCTCGGTATGCTGGGATCCGTTAATTTCCCGCTTATCATTGGTTGTTTCATCTTCTTCTTTATCGGCGGGTATCTGCTGTATAGCTCTTTGTTTGCTGCCGTTGGTTCTGCTGTAGATGCGCAGGAGGATGCCCAGCAGTTTATGATGCCCATCATGATGCCCATCATATTGGCCATTCTGGTGATGATGAGCGCTATCAAAAATCCAGAAGGGGCTACCGCATTCTGGTTCAGCATGATCCCCTTTACCTCACCAGTAGTGATGATGGCGCGGATCCCGTTTGGTGTTCCTATCTGGCAGTTAGGCCTTTCCATGGTTTTACTCATCCTGTCTTTCATCGGAATGGTATGGGCTGCAGGAAAAATTTACAGAACAGGGATTCTGATGTATGGTAAAAAAACATCCTGGAAGGAGTTGGGAAAATGGCTGACTTACCGATCATAAATGCCGTCATCGATCTGGGAACCAATACTTTCAACCTTTTGGTCGCCGAAACTTCCGAACGCGGGACCTTCAGGGTACTGCACGAAGAAAGGATCGCCGTAAAAATGGGCCGGGGTGGTATTCACAAAGAAAAATTGCTTCCCGAAGCAATGGAGAGAGGGTTGAGCGCCCTCTCCCGGCATGAACAAAACATCCGGAAATTCAGGGCCACAACCGTACGGGTAATCGGCACCTCGGCTATCCGGGGAGCTGCCAACCGGGACGAGTTCATCGAAATGGTCCGCAACCGGTTCGGCTGGGAAATGGAGGTGATCGACGGCAACCGGGAAGCAGAATATATTTTCCGGGGAACCGTTAACTCCCTCCCTCCTTTGCACGAAAAATACCTGGTTCTGGATATTGGTGGCGGAAGCAACGAATTTATCCTGGCCGAAGGGGACATAATTCTCTGGAAAAGAAGTTTCAACATAGGAATCGCAAGGGTATTGGAACTTTTTCCGATGTCTGATCCTCCTACCCTACCGGAGATTGCCGGGGTGGAAAATTGGTTCGATGAGCACCTGGCACCTTTAAAAGAGATCTGCAACCTGCACCAGCCCAGAGTATTGGTTGGGTGCTCCGGTGCATTCGACACCCTGATGGACATCCTGGAAGGAAAAGAACCGGATGCAACCATACGAAAATCTTCTTTTTTCCCTCTGGATCAATTTTACCGCATTCATCATTCGTTGATTTCAGTAAACCGGGAAAGCCGTTGCCTGATACCCGGCGTCGACAAAAACAGGGTGGAGATGATCGTCATTGCCACAATATTTATTAATTTCATCCTGCGCAAATTGGCGATCCGCGAACTGATCCATACCCATTTTTCGCTGAAAGAGGGGGTTATGTTCGAAATGGCCGATAATTTATCCAATGATTGATCTGTTATGCTAAAAATATTAGTGATCGACGACGAAAAAAGTATCCGCAATACCTTGAAAGATATCCTTGGTTTTGAGGGGTATCAGGTCGAGATGGCCGAAAATGGAATTATCGGATTAGAACTTGTCAAATCGACCGACTTCGACATCATTCTTTGTGATATTAAAATGCCTGAAATGGACGGGCTTGAAGTCCTCGAACAAATCATGCAAATCAAACCGGAATCAACGGTAGTGATGATCTCCGGTCATGGCACTATCGATACAGCCGTAGAAGCCATCAAGAAGGGGGCTTTCGACTTTATCGAGAAACCATTGGACCTGAACCGGCTCCTGATCACGCTCCGCAATGCCAGCGACAAAACAGCGCTGGTGAAGGAGACTATCATTCTAAAGCAAAAAGTCGGTAAAAAATTTGAGATCATTGGGGAATCAGCTTCCATTAAAAAAATGTTGGAAATTTGTGACCGGGTTGCCCCAACCGAGGCCAGGGTGCTTATTACCGGCGCTAACGGCACAGGAAAAGAATTAGTAGCCAGGAGATTGCATGAACTTTCCCCGCGTGCAGAAAATCCCTTTGTAGAGGTTAACTGTGCGGCCATACCATCCGAATTGATCGAAAGTGAGCTTTTCGGTCACGAAAAAGGGGCGTTTACCTCTGCCATCAAACAAAGAAAAGGTAAGTTCGAGCAAGCCGATGGCGGAACTCTGTTTCTGGATGAGATTGGCGATATGAGCCTTTCGGCGCAGGCCAAGGTTCTCAGGGCATTGCAGGAACATATCATCACCCGGGTAGGAAGTGACAAACCAGTAGAAGTGAACGTGCGGGTCATCGCCGCTACCAACAAAGATTTGCAGGAGGAAATCAAAAGCGGCAGCTTCAGGGAAGACCTCTACCACCGGCTCAGTGTTATTCTTATTCATGTTCCCTCGCTGGATCAGCGCAAGGAGGATATCCCTCTGCTGGCCCACTATTTCATTACTCAGCTCTGCGCGGAATATGGCCAGCCGATGAAAGAGATTACTCCCGAAGCGCTTGAACTGCTTGCCGGTAAATCCTGGAGCGGAAATATACGCGAATTCCGAAATGTGATCGAGAGGCTGATTATTCTTGGGGGAAAGACGATTACGGAGGAGGATATTGTTAGTTTCGTTGGATAAAATGTCAATGATTAAATTAGAAAATAGGTGATGTGATAATATGGTTTTGGGCCAGAGCGCCAATGATAGAGACTAAAAAATCACTTATTATGCTAACAAATCAATTAATTGCACCAAAACTAAAGAACGCTTATTCTTTTTGAGGATTGAAAATTCATAATTATCAACTGTGATTTTTTCCTTCACATACGGTATTTTGCCAAATTTCATGATTAGATAACCTGCTAAAGTTTCATATTGATCGTCCTTTCCCAAGGGATGGGGTAACAATTCATTGATGTCGTCAAGGGTTGCTGATGCCAGTGCATTGTAAGTCTTATCCGCAATCTGTTCAACAAATGGAACTTCATTGTCAAACTCATCCTGTATTTCACCAACCAATTCTTCTAAAATATCCTCCATAGTAATAATACCTTCGGTTCCACCGTATTCATTTACCACAAGTGCCATTTGCTGGTGTATAATTTGAAACTCATTCAGCAATTGGCCAATGTGCTTGGTATCCGGTACGATGTGAATAGTACGCATTATACTACGAATATTAAGAGGTTCATTCTTTCGGGTTGCCAATAGAATATCCTTCAAATAGACTACACCAACGGTATTGTCAAGACTATCTTCATAACAAGGTATTCGGGAGTAACTTTCGTCAATGACTTTATCGAGCATGGATTCATCAAAGTCATTTACATCTAGCGCAAAAACCTGCGTTCTCGGAACCATAATCTGCTTAGCAGTTTGCTCTGAAAAATCAAACGCATTCTTAATAATTTTATACTCGTCAGCATCAATCTTTCCACTTTCTTGTCCTTGTTGTACCAAATATTTCAATTCCTCACTACTATGAACGTCAACACCTTGCACTGCAGAAATACCGATGATTCTAAGAATAAAATTAGCTATACTGTTTAATATCCAAATAACAGGTTTGAACAAGATGAAGAAAAATTGCAATGGATAGGCTATAAATAAGGTGATCTTCTCGGAATGTTGAATCGCCAATGATTTAGGCGCAAGTTCACCGAATACAATATGCAGGACAGTGATAATGCCGAATGCTACAGGTAATGCAATGGTATGAGCCAATTCTGGATTGATGGATAATCCCATCAAATCCATAATTTTAATTATTATTTTTGATACTACAGGCTCGCCGATCCAACCCAAACCTAAACTGGCCAGGGTAATACCAAGTTGCGTGGCTGCAAGATAACCATCGAGGTGCGATACGATATGTTTTGAAAGTATCGCAAAACGATTGCCATCTTTAACTCTAAGTTCGAGCTGAGATGCCCGAACTTTAACAATAGCAAATTCGGCTGCGACAAAAAAACCATTAAAAGAAACAAGTAAAATTGTAATGAGAATATCTAAACCCATAATTCTGGTAACTAAAGTATTAAACTTCAAAGTTACGAATAATCATTTGCTTACATAAATAAATTACGTGTTTCAATACCTCGGTCCATGCAATTCAACAATTTGTGTCTTCAGGCACCACAATATTCAACGACATCGGATCTATAGAAATCCGTATGGGTTCGTTGTTTTTGACTGGCTCGCCGTCCACATGGAAATTCAGATTTTTCCCATTGATAACAAGGGTTTGCATCTTGAAATAGGTACAAACAGGCGACTTGTGTATTGTTTTGCTGAATAACCTGATGCCCAATCCCAAAGCTACAAAGAAACCGAAAGGCTTTAGTGCACAAAAATCCAGGACGCCATCCGTCACACTTGCCAGTGGAGCAATAAAGGCATTGTTGCCATATTGCGAGGTATTGGCCAATGTCAGCACGAAAGCGGTATGGCTTTCAGTAACCCCATTCATCTCCACCATATAGGTTTCGGGTTGATAGCTAAAAAATTCCCTCATGGTCGCTTTGAAATATGGAATAGGGCCCCTGTTGGTAGCCTTGGCAAAACACCTTGCTATATGATCATCGAAACCCAATCCGCACACATTCATGAATCTGCGGTCATTGGCTAAACCAGTGTCAATCTTAATGGTATGACCATTCAAAAGTTGTGAAATAGCGGTTGCCGGTTTCATCGAGATTCCGAGTTCGCGCCCCAGGGCATTGCCCGATCCTGCCGGGATTAAACCCATGGTCCCCGTAGTACCTGCTAACGCGGAAGCCACTTCATTCATGGTCCCATCGCCTCCCACCGCCACAAAAACATCAAATTTCTCAAATTTCTTCAGTATGATTTTTTTGGCATCTCCCGGACTGCGTGTGAAGAGAATTTTAAACTTCACGCCCTTTTCGTTACACGCATTGGCAATCATTTGCAGAAAATCCCTCCTGCCGCCAATACCGGCTATCGGGTTAAGTATAAACAGATACCGCAGAATCTTTACCTCACTTTTCTTGGGAATTGCCATCTGGTGTTTTTCTTGTTTACCTTTCAAACCTTCTTATTGCATGCCACTAAAGATCGATTCAGGTTATAATCGTCAGCAAAGATAATTCACGAAGCCCAACATAAAATTTTTTAACTGAAAAAATAACTTTTTTTTAATTGTTCACAAAAATGAATTAGAACATAATAAACTATTTAGCACATAAGGAATAACCATATTCCTTATTACCTGACAATTGAATCAGATAAGTTATCAACAATTGTTAATAACTACAGTTAAAATAAGGTTTGTAGAAAAGTGCAAAAAAAGTTGCAAAACGGCTATGTGATGTTGTATATTTGAAACATCAGGTCAGCCATAAAGGGTCACCCAAAAATGGCGGAAGCGGCCGAAGGTTCTTAATTGAGTTGGAAGCCAAATCGAACGGATCGCAAGATCCGCGCCACAGATGGGTCGGAGTTCAGGATCACAAGGAGCAATCCGATGCTATCCGGACAGTCAAAAAGTGCTGAGTGTTCTTTTCAATGTTGTAGCAAAAAGGTCGAAGATCGGAAGGTTCGCAAGACCCGGAAAATTTTCGAAGGAAATCATCCCTCGCAAGAGAGAGTTCGTAAGAACAGAAAGTACTCCGGGTGATATTTGATTGAAAGATTAATTTTTCTCCCGACTTATTGCATCCCTATCCCTGAGGAATCCGCAAGGAAACCAAAAGGAGATTCCCGCATCGGAACCCGCAAGGAGGACGAAAAGGATGACTGAAGAGATCGCCGTTAAAAGCAGTTTCATCAGGATGGGAGCCGAAGAAGCGCGATTGAAGCGTAAGTTTCGAAAGTGAATCGTACGACCGGCAGAAAAAAAGACATTGAGCGTTCTTTAGGTAGTTGAAGTTTGAAGAGTAAGACGGAACGTGACGCAAGTCGCGGGAAGTTTTCGATGGAAATCACCCGTCGCAAGACAGTGAAAGTACCCTGAAAGCACATCCATCGCAAGATGGAAAAGCCGTAAGGACTTCGGGCAACTCCTCTCCCGGAAGGGATCCGCGAGGATTTCGAAA
>JAMDDG010000010.1 GCA_023488865.1 Bacteroidota bacterium
GCAAAAACAAAGTCTCGGCTTGGAGTGAACCCGCATACTGGGAAATGGGCCTGTTAAATGCGGAAGATTGGAAAGCCTCCTGGATCCGGCTTGGCCAGGAGAAGGATAATAAGGTTTCCCGCCCCTCTCAATTTTTCAGGAAAGAGTTCTCATTAACTAAAAAGATTAAATCTGCCCGTGTATATGTAACCGCCCTGGGATTATATGAACTGCGGCTGAATGGTCAAAAAGTAGGCAATGACCTGTTTACGCCCGGTTGGACCAGTTACAAAAACCGCATTCAATATCAGACTTACGATGTGACACCATTACTCGGGGTCAAAAATACCTTGGGGGCGATCGTCGGTGACGGGTGGTACCGCGGAAATATTGGTTTCCGGGGACAAAGAAGTTACTACGGGGATAAAAGCGCCCTTTTGGCACAATTGGTAATCAATTATACGGATGGTACCAGCGAAACCATTGCAACCGATGATAGTTGGAAAGCAACAACCGGGCCAATTCTTGAATCAGAAATCTACAATGGGGAGAGTTATGATGCCCGGAAGGAATTAACCGGTTGGGACCAGGCAGGATATGTCGATTCAAACTGGAGCGGCGCCACAGTTTATGAGTATGCCAAAAACAGGCTGATTGCCCCGCAGGGAGTTCCGGTCCAGGCGATCGAGGAGATCAAACCGGTGAAATTGATCAAAACGCCGAAAGGGGAAACGGTGCTCGACATGGGGCAGAACATGGTTGGGGTTGTAAGATTAAAGGTGAAAGGAAACAGCGGGGATACCATCGTTATCAAGTTTGCCGAAGTATTGGATAAAGCAGGCAATTTCTACACCGACAACCTGAGAGGGGCCAAATGCACCGATACCTATATCCTGAAAGGTGGTGCAGAAGAGGTATATCAACCCCGGTTTACCTTCCATGGTTTTCGCTTTGTAAAATTGGAAGGATTGCCATCAGGGCCATCTCTGGACCAGGTGACGGGCGTTGTTATCCATTCTGCCATGGACCCTACCGGGACATTTACCTGCTCAGATTCGCTGATTAACCAACTGCAGCACAACATTCAGTGGGGACAAAAAGGCAATTTCCTGGATGTGCCGACCGACTGTCCGCAGCGGGATGAGCGGTTGGGTTGGACTGGCGATGCGCAGGTTTTCAGCATGACCGCAGCTTTCAACTTCGATGTAGCTGCCTTCTATACCAAATGGATGAAAGATTTTAGTGCCGATCAGCTCGAAAATGGCCGGGTTCCGCACGTAATACCGGATGTCTTACATGGTGAGGGTGGATCAACGGCATGGGCAGATGCCTCTATCATTGTCCCCTGGACCGTCTATCAGGTGTATGGGGATAAAAGAATCCTGTCCGATCAGTACAAAAGCATGAAAGCGTGGGTTGAATATATGCATACCAGGGCAGGGGCTAAGAATCTCTGGACCGGAGATGCCCATTTTGGCGATTGGCTGGCATTTGCTTCAAACAGTTCTTCCTATCCGGGAGCAACGACCGAAAAAGATCTCATTGCGACGGCCTATTATGCTTATTCCTCAAAATTGCTTAGCCAGATTGCCACTGTTTTGGGTAAAACTGAGGATGCAAAATTTTATGCCAACCTTTCAGATGAGATAAAAAAAGCATTTATAGATGAATTTGTAACCAAAAATGGCCGGGTGGTTTCCAATACACAAACGGGATATTGCCTTGCCTTGGCTTTCGATCTTTTACCCGAAAATTTGAGAAATAGTGCAGCCGGTTACCTGGCCGATGATGTCAAAAAAATGGGACATCTTACGACCGGTTTTGTCGGTACGCCACTGCTCTGTAAAACACTCTCTTCGATTGGCAGGGACGATTTGGCATTTATGCTGCTGACCCGGAAAAAATATCCCTCGTGGTTGTATCCGGTTACGCAGGGAGCCACTACCATTTGGGAACGCTGGGACGGACAAAAACCGGATGGTTCCTTCCAGGACGTAGGGATGAACAGTTTCAACCACTATGCGTATGGAGCCATTGGTGAGTGGTTGTACAAACATGTGGCCGGTATCGATTTGGATCCGCAAAATCCGGGATACAAACATTTCTTCCTTTCGCCTCATCCGGGTGATGGGTTAACCAATGCATCCGCCGAACTGAAAAGTATCTATGGAGTAATTAGATCTTCGTGGAAACTTGATCACTCCCATTTTAGCTTTGATGTAACCATTCCGGCCAATACAACGGCTTCGGTAACTTTACCACATGCTGAATTAGCCAAAGCAATGTTAAACCAACTGCCGTTAGCTGGAAGTAAATTAGGCAAAGCCGAACAAAATGGTCCGGACACGATCGTACAGCTTGGTTCAGGGAATTATCAGTTTAGCTATGATACTGACCAGTTTTCAGTAAAAAAATAGAGAGATAATGGTTTTTCTATTAAAAATGAGGGCTCAATCATCTTAGAGGGTTGATTATTTTATTTTGCCCAAAAATTGAAGGATTGTCTCTGTTAGCTTGGGGTGAAGCGGTAGGTCTGGATTGGTATAAGTTCCTATCTGAGCTATTTTATCTGTCGTGGAAAATAACTTACAGGCCATAGAACATGAATCTTATTTTTGAACGAATCCAGTCAGCTGGTCACCCAACATTTGAGGCGCTGTTCTCACTCTATCTCCTCTCTTTCCCTCCGGAGGAACGCAGAGAGTTGGATGCGCTCATTGGGATGCTAAAAGTTCCTGAAATGTATTTTTGGGCTATAAATACTGATTCGCAATTAGTTGGATTTGTTATCTATTGGAAATTCGAAGGTTTTCTCTACATTGAACACCTGGCCGTTTACGAAGATCAACGAAGAAAAGGGATAGGAGAAGAGACTCTGAGAAAACTTCAAAAAGAGGAAAATCCTATTTTACTCGAAGTGGAAATACCCCACGATGAAGCCAGTACCAAAAGAGTTGCCTTTTATAAACGGGCAGGGTTCTGTTCGTTGCCCATCAATTATTTTCAACCACCCTACCGGGAAGGTGAATCACTGTTGCCCATGATGCTTTTTTCAGACCGGAATGAATGGGATCCGGGTACGCTCAGAAGGTTGATAGAGGTGTTTCACCATCGGGTTTATGGGGCAAAGGAAACGGGAAGGTGATGAAGGGGACGACTTGAACGATGGAAGGAGAAGAGACGTTCAAACCCTTCAAACATTTCAAACATTTTTAAACAATAATAAACATGAGACAATTCAAATTTTTACTGTTTCTGTTGATGCTTGCAGCGGCAGGCATGGTCTCTGCGCAGAAACTGCATTTTAACAAGGCAGGGGAATTCAAAATCCTTCAGTTTACAGATACACATATTGACTATAAACATGGATCGAATGATCCGGTATTTGAGCTGATTGCCGAAATTGTGGATGCCGAGCGCCCCGATCTGGTCATGCTTACGGGGGATATTGTTACCAGGGAAAAACCGGCGGAGGTTTATCAGCGTTTCGAAAAGCTGTTTGCTGACCGTAAAACACCCTGGTCGGTAGTTTTGGGAAACCACGATGAAGAACATGGCAGCACTAGGGCCGAAATTGTAGAAATGCTGAAGAAGTTCCCCAACTGCCTGACCACTATGGTTCCCGGAATCAAAGGCGCATCCAACTTTGTGCTCTCCGTTGCCGGAAAGGATAAAAAGACCAAAGCCGTAATTTACGGGCTGGACTCCAACGGTTACAGCAAGATCAAGGACCGGATAGATGGTTACGACTGGTTTGGACTGGACCAAATAGCCTGGTACAAAAAAGTGAGCAGCGCTTTCACCCAAAAAAATGGTGGGATACCTGTGCCGTCATTAGCTTTCTTTCACATCCCTTTCACCGAGTACAACGATGCCTGGGATAACAAATCGACCAACCATTTTGGTGAGAAGAACGAAAAGATAAGTTGTCCCGAGATCAATTCGGGGATGTTTGCCGCGATGGTCGAATGCAATGATGTGATGGGAACATTTGTGGGTCACGACCACGTGAACGATTACATCGGACTTTCTCACCATATCGCTTTGGCTTTCGGCCGTTGCTCGGGTGGTAAAAATGCCTACGGTGAACTGCCCGATGGTGGCCGGGTAATCGTCCTGAAGGAAGGGGAGCGTTCTTTCGATACCTGGATACACGAAAAAGGGGGAAAAATAGTCTATCGCTGCAATTATCCGAACTCATTCATTACAACATTACCGAAAAAATAGCAGGTCATTTGAAAAGCGCTATTTTTGCACTTGAAATAATTGAACATGAAGGAGAGGGTTTGCATTGGTCTTTCAGGTGGAGTAGATTCAAGTGTCGCTGCCTATTTGCTGAAAGAGCAGGGGTACGATGTTTTTGCACTTTTCATGATCAACTGGAAGGAGCCGACCGGTACGCTCACTTCCAGCTGCACCTGGGAAGATGACGTGATTTTTGCCGAAATGACGGCAAAAAAATTAGATATCCCGTTCCATATCGTTGATCTTTCGGATTACTACCGGACGAGGGTCGTCGATTACATGTTTTCGGAATACGAGAAGGGAAGAACGCCCAATCCGGATGTTTTGTGCAACCGTGAGATTAAATTTGATCATTTTCTCCAAAAGGCAATCGAAATGGGGGCCGACTACGTGGCAACCGGTCACTATTGCCGGAGGGAGGTGACGGAAGTTTCCGGCGTAAAAACCTACTGTCTGCTGGAAGGTGTCGATCCCAACAAAGACCAAAGCTATTTCCTTTGTCAGCTCAATCAGTACCAACTTTCAAAGTCGCTCTTCCCGATAGGGCATTTGTTAAAACCAGAAGTTAGGGAGATTGCCCGCGAGCAAGGTTTGGTTACGGCTGAACGTAAGGATTCACAGGGAATCTGTTTTGTTGGGAAAGTCGACCTGCCGGTTTTTCTGCAACAGAAGCTGGAACCCAAAAAAGGGAATGTGATTCTGATCCCGGCTGAATTTTCGTCGAAAAAGAAAATGACAGACCGAAGCCGCGAAAATTTTGCAAAACTGACTGCCCCGTTTCCGTTCAAACCTTGGCAGGGAACCGTGATTGGCGAGCATAACGGGGCACATTATTATACGATAGGACAACGCAAAGGGTTGAATATTGGTGGTTTCACGGAGCCACTGTTCGTTTTGGCCATCGATGTCGTCCGGAATATTGTCTACGTTGGGGAGGGGAAAGAGCACCCTGGCTTGTACCGTCCGGGATTGTTTATCGTCAAGGAGGAACTCCACTGGATTCGGCCTGATCGCACGCTGAACCCGGGCGAGGAGTCCGACTTCCTGGTAAGGATCCGTTACCGCCAACCGCTCGAAAAGGCTACGATGTATATGGAAGGGAACGGCGCTTATCTTCTTTTCGAACAGGAACAACGGGGCGTCACCTCCGGACAGTTTGCCGCCTGGTACGATGGGGAGGAGCTGATTGGGTCTGGCGTGATTTTTTAGCACAAAAAATAATTTGAAAATTTGAAAGTGTGGAAATTTGAAAATTACAGGAAGGTGAGTTATTGTAAATGAGTGCGTTGTATCTCTTTCTTTTCGTTTCCTTTTTTCCTTGTTCCAACTCCTTTTTTAAGACTTTACAATTATTTAGCAATCAAAATGTGACTTTTGTCATATTTTTTCGTAACATTGGATTCTTTTAAAGTTGATATCCATCAGTTAATAATTACACGGAATCTGAATCAGATGTTCTAATAAATCAATTAAAAAATACTTGCAAATGAAGGCAGAAAATATCTTACAAACGATTGGAAATACACCGCATGTGCGTATCAATCGTCTTTACTCCAAGGATTATACCGTGTATGCAAAGTTGGAAAAAACCAATCCGGGCGGAAGCATTAAGGACCGTATCGCTTTGTCGATGGTCGAGGCGGCAGAAAAAAGCGGGATACTTAAAAAAGGGAGCGTCATCATCGAACCAACCTCCGGGAATACAGGTATCGGACTGGCCTTGGTGGCAGCAGTAAAGGGATACCGCCTGATTTTAACGATGCCCGATTCAATGTCCGTTGAACGAAGAAGTATTCTTTTAGCTTACGGAGCTGAACTCGAGTTGACACCCAGGGAGCTTGGGATGAAAGGGTCCATTGCAAAGGCACAGGAACTGGCGGCCACGATCAAAAATTCATGGATCCCGATGCAGTTTGATAATCCGGCCAATGTTGCTGCACACGAAAAATATACTGCTGCCGAAATTGTGGCCGATTTTCCCAATGGAATCGACTACCTGATTACCGGTGTCGGTACCGGCGGTCACATTACCGGTGTGGCAAAAGCGCTGAAAAAGCAATTTCCGAAATTGAAAGTATTTGCAGTTGAACCGCAGGCATCGCCCGTACTCAGCGGGGGAGCTCCCGGTCCGCATCCGATCCAGGGGATTGGCGCAGGGTTTATCCCGACTATTATGGATGTCAGTTTGCTGGACGGTGTAATACAGGTCGAAAAAGGCGAAGCATTTGAATATACCAAGAAAGCGGCAGTAGAAGAGGGCCTCTTCATTGGCATCTCCTCCGGCGCATCGCTGGCTGCTGTGGCCAAGAAATTACCCGAAATTTCCAAAGGATCCACTGTTCTGACCTTTGTGTACGATAGCGGGGAGAAATATCTCTCAATCGAAGGACTGTTCTGATAATGTGGAAATGTGAAAATGTGAAAATGTGGAAATGAAGCTCATTTCCACATTTTCACATTTCCCACATTTTCAAATTGTATTAACGATCTTTTCCAGAAGGACTACGTTTTCCACATGATGGGTGTGCGGAAACATATCGACCGGAAGCACCTCTTTGACGGCATATTGATTTTGCATCAGTTGAAGGTCGCGCGCCTGTGTGGCGGGATTGCAGCTGACATAGACAATCCTGTCGGGCGAGGCGGCCAATATCACCCGGACTACTTTTTCATCCATACCTGCCCTTGGCGGGTCGGTGATGATCACATCGGGACGGCCGTTCTCAGCAATAAATCCGGCAGTCAGAATATCTTTCATGTCTCCGGCGAAAAAATAGGCATTGTTGATGCCATTGTTGACTGAATTGATCTTTGCGTCGTCGATGGCTTCGGGTACATACTCAATCCCGATTACTTTTTTTGCCTTTTTGGCCACAAAATTGGCGATGGTGCCGGTTCCGGTGTATAGGTCATACACCGTCTCCGCGCCGGTGAGGCCGGCCATCTCCCGGGTGATCTTGTACAATTCGTAAGCCTGGGTTGAATTGGTTTGGTAGAAAGATTTGGCCCCAACGATAAATTTTAACCCTTCCATCTCTTCCACCAGGTGATCTTTTCCTTTGTAAACCTGTATTTCCTGGTCGGTAATGGTGTCGTTTCCTTTTTCGTTGATCACGTACAGCAAAGAGGTAATTTGTGGAAAACCTTCTGCCACAAAGCTAAGCAATCCTTCTCTGGCTGGCCGGTCATCGACAAAAAATACGAAAATGACCATCACTTCCCCTTTTTCGTTGGTACGAATGGTCAGGGTACGAAGCAGACCGCTTTTATTCCGCAGGTCGAAGAAGGGTAGCTGGTGTTCCAAAGCGTAACCTCGCACTGCATTGCGGATTTCGTTGGAGGGGGAAGCCTGGAGCCAGCAGGTTTTGATATCCATCACTTTGTCGAACATGCCGGGGATATGAAATCCCAATACGTTCTGATCGTTGATCTCGGCTCCTGAACGGATTTCTTCCTCTGAGAGCCAGCGCCTGTTGGAAAAGGTGAATTCAAGTTTATTGCGGTAGAACGTTGTTTTTTCAGATCCTGTGATTGGATGCAGTTTGGGAATATTCACCCTGCCGATACGGGTCAACTGATCGACAACCTGCTTCTGTTTGTAAAAGAGTTGTTTTTCGTAGGGAAGATATTGCCATTTGCATCCTCCGCAGAGGTCAAAATGTTCGCAGAAAGCTTCTACCCGGTCGGGTGACGGAGTTCTGACCGCAACCACTTTTCCCTCCATGTATTTTTCTCTCTTTTTCGTAACCTGGATGTCCACTACATCGCCGGGGATCACATTCGTGGTAAAAACGACTATCCCCTCGACCCTGGCTACGGCCTTACCTTCAGCGCCGGCATCCAATATTTCTACATTTTGCAACAAAGGCAAATTCTTGGTATTTCTTCCCACAGATAGTTTCTTTTTATTTTCGATTTTGGATTTTGGATTTTGGATTTTGGATTACGCAAACCCACCAGTTTCTCTTTTTTACGAATATTCCGGTTGTCTTGAATTTTTGGATTCCCGCCATTCGAAAATCCAAAATCCAAAATCGAAAATTTGTTTCACAGTCCGTCAAATCTATATCTTTTGCTTAGAAGCTGCTCCAATTAATCTCCTCCGGGTGGCACCATTTTCCCTGAGCGCGCATCACCTGCTCAATGACATCCCGGACACAACCTTCGCCGCCATTCAGGTGGGAAATATAAGCAGAAATTTCCTTGATTTCGGGTGCGGCGTCGTTCGGACAAACCGGAAGGCCAACCTTGGTCATCACATTGTAATCGGGTATATCGTCGCCCATATAAAGTACCTGATCTGCTATAAGATTGTTCTTTTTTAGGAAGTCGTACAGACAGGGGACTTTGTCTAAAGTGCCCATATAAACCTGTGTAATCCCGAGCCGGTCGAGCCGGCCTTTGGTATCCTGCGTCTTTCCGCCGGTGATGATGCCGATCGGATAGCCGGATCGGATGGCATACATGATGGCATAACCATCTTTCATGTTGGAAGTTCGTACCGGATCACCATCGGGTGAGAGACTCAGGACGTTGTGGGAAATAACGCCGTCAACGTCAAAAATAAAACTCTTGATTTTACTCAGTTCTTCTTTAAAAAATGCCATAATTAACTAAAAATATGTCTATTTACATTTAATCCCTCCGGGATAAAACCCCTGAATTATCAATTTAAGGAGTCCCCTTCGCCCCCTCGTCCTTTCTCCCTCTCGTCCTCTCGTTCCCCCGTCACTCCTGATCGGGCCGAGAGATGTCCCTGCTTATCAGTTCATATAGTTTCTGCCATTCTGGATGTTGCTCCAACATCTTCAGGTGATGGTCCATAATGGTTTTATTGTTCCGGATAGCCGGGCCTGTCTGGACTGTACGCGGAGAATGGTGCATCGCTTTATTGGCTGTCTCCATAATGAGTGGCTTTAAAAGGTCAAAATCTAATTGTTTTTCCAGAAGAAGCTTTTCTCCGATAGAATAAAAATGGTTGACAAAATTTGAGACAAAAACTGCAGCCAGGTGAAGTTGCTTGCGCTGCATTGAATCAACCTGGACAACCTGATCCGAAATGATAGCTGCAAGGGCCCTTAGTTTTGCCAGGTTTTCGGCACTGTTCGCTTCGATACAGATTGGGACGGAGCTGAAATCAACCTCTTTTTGTTTGGATAATGTCTGCAGCGGGTAGAAAACCCCATAATTTTTGGAAACCGTAGCCAGGATATTCATTGAAACGCTTCCTGCTGTGTGGACGATCAATTGCTCCCTGATCGGGAGGTCAGTTAGCACGTCAGGAATTGCATCGTCAGAGACGGCCAGGATATAAAGGTCTGCTTCGGCTATGATCTCCTTTTTAGAGGATGTGAAAGGACATTCCAAAAGATTTGCCAATAGTGCGGCGCTTGATCTGGATCTGCCAAAAAGCTGGATAATTTCAACATTTTTAGCGAGAAGCGCCATTCCAAGACGGGTAGCGAGATTTCCGGTACCCAATAAAACAATTCGCATTTATTTAATTTTTTGCAAAAATAGGGTAAATATCATTAAATCGTTATGTTATAAAGTTTAACTTTGAAGTCAATTTTTAAGGAAATATCCGGGAGGGAATTTTCATACTATGAATAATTTGTTTTTAAAAGGTAGTATGGAACTCCATGTTGCTGAAAATTATTTTCATCCTCTTGGATGTTAGAAAACAACATGTTCGTTTCATATAACCGAAAACGATTTCGTTTTAGTTAACAAAATTCCTTGTGTTTTCTTTGTGTTTTCCTTCGTGACCTTTGTGTTT
>JAMDDG010000330.1 GCA_023488865.1 Bacteroidota bacterium
CGTCAAACATACCGTATTTTTTGGCAGTACGGCCCCCTCTCTGTAATAAGCGGCCACATCATCCATGGTGACAAACCGGTGTCCCGCCTGCAGAAGATAGCCGATTTGCCTGCGAAACAGATCGGGAGTGATCGTAAAAAATTCATCATTCTGGCAGCTGATCGAGTGGTACATCAAAACGGTCGGGACAGTTTGGTTGAAGATTCGGGTCATTCCCCATAATACTGCACAACGAATCCAATGCCGAATCGCTTTCACCGTCATTTGACAGCCACCACAACATATCCGCAATGGATCGGATGTCTCTGTTCGTACTGGTTCTGGCCCAAAACCCCGTCCAAATATTGGGCTACAAACACCAACGGCAGAAAAAGATGGATTTTTTTCAAATAACCGCTCAACAGGTCAACCGCACAAGTAAATCTCCCGCCATGCGGCCTGACCGTTTCCACAGCCATTCCTGCATTCTCGATCAGCAATCTGATTCCTTCCGATGTAAAACGGTGATAATCCGCAGGTTCCGGCGACTCATGAAACACCATCGGAACAGCAACGACTAATTTCCCCCCTTTGCGCAAAACCCTTGCTGCTTCTCTCACGACTCCCTGGGGATTCTTGAAAATATACAGGCAATTGATCAGCAACACCGTATCGAATGAATCGTCGGTGATGGGCCATTGTTCACTTGCATCGAACTGGAAGTCCGGCTGATAAGACGGATTGTAATCCGCTCTGAACCATTTGCTGTCGGAACCGGTCTTGAGAAATCTTTTATAGCTGGGATCCTTTCCCCCGGCCACGTCGAGAATCGCACCGGACAGAACAATATCTGCAAAAACCAGATTCTGCAATGTCCTGAACAACGATTTGCCCTGTCTCAATTCCTGGTAAAAAACCCGGAGCTGATTCATATTAGTTCCTCCGCGACAACAAAAAGATAAACTCATGCGCAAAAAGCGGTGGCCGGAGTTTCCCGATTTTCCGAATCCAGGGATTGTGATGCTGCGGGTAGAGATGTTGTTCTGCCATAACCCTGAAATTGCATTCCGCAAACAATTTCAGCAAATTGTCGTACTGGCACCAGTAAACATGGCCACCGCGGGCAGGTTTATTCTGAAAAGGAATTTTTCCCAGCAACACATCGATTCGGGCTTGCAGAAAGTTAAAATTCGGGCAGGCGATGATGGCGATTGAAGCATAGTTCGCAACCTGTCGCAACAGCAGGGATGGATCGTCCAGGTGTTCCAGAACATCGATTAACGTTGCGGTTCTAACGTGTTGATGCCTGGGTTCCCATTCGATGATATTCCCTTCTTCAATTGGCGACTGGCAGATTTTCTGGCTGACGGCCAGATGAGACAACTCAACGCCATAACATGACTTGTCCGGAAATTTCTCTTCAATAGCTTTTAAAAAAACTCCGTTTCCGGCTCCCAAATCCACCAGCGGAAAGTCTGTCTCACGTATCAGCGAAAGTGCTGCCTTATGTTTGGGTTGCAGATCATACGATTGTTTTAACTTCGGTTCCCACCATGTGTCCACGTATGTTTTTTTCATTTAATTCACCAATCCCTTGATTTGTGTGGAGATCCTCATCGTTAATCCGGCAAGGCCATGGTGTTCCAAAACGCCGGCAGACAGCATCTCCAGAATCTTTATGTCTGCCACCGGATCAGAAAACATCCACTTACCAATTAAACGGGCTATGGTGTCGGGCTTTAGATCTGGAGCAATAAACCGGTTTTTGTCTGCTCCGCATCTTGCAAACAACTCGGCAAAAGAACGGTTTTGCACGACAACCGGCACCCCCATGGCCAGACTTTCCAGAACCGCCTTGTCGATGGCGCCGTCCGGCGCCAAATTGATGCTTAAATCCGCCTGGGCCAGCCAGTTTCTGACTTCGTGATGAGGCACCGCCCCTGCAAAATGAATATTGCTTTCAAGGGAGTGTTCTTTCGTCAAATGTTGCAAATTCAATTTGTATGTCAGATCTTCTTCTGTTACTGCATCACCCAGTAAAATCAACCGTATCGAGTCAGGTCCGTGCATCCGGACAATTTCCGCTACCGCCAAAATCATGGATTCAATGTGTTTGATGGGAGACAGACGGGCCACCGAAATCACGGCAAATGGTTTATTTCTTGCCGTATGAGGACGAAAACCAAATTTGTTTTCCGATATCCCCTGTCCAACCACCGTAACTTTCCGGCTCTTCAGCCGGAATCCCGCTGGCGTGCTTGTTACCACCCGGTCGACTAACCGATGGGCTATTCTTAACAGCAAGGGGGTCGCTTTGTGACCATACCACAGGACAATCGGAATGTTCTTCAGGCGCAGGAAGCACCACCCCATAACGGTAAAGAGCGGCATCATATGCGCAAAACAGGCATCAATCCGTTCAGTGCGCAGCAACTTGATCAGAATCCGGTAAAATTCCAGAAAGCGGCGCGGTTCCGAATATCCTTTTTCTTTCCCGACACTGAAGAGCTGGACATTGTCCGCCACCGCGATTCTGCCGGCATGCATCGTGATTACAAATATCTGGTCAAAATGCACCGCCAGCGTATTGATCCAGTCGGTGGTAAATCCGAGCACATCATCATCCGCATCGGTCTTAAGATTAAACAGCAACAGGTTCATGACTGCCCCTCGATCCCTGCGTTCCGTTTTTGCCCCTCCGGTAATTCGCCGCAAACGGTTTCCCATACATCGACCAGCTTCTTGACCAGGGAAGCGGTGGAAAATTCGTTTTCCACTCTTGTTTTCCCAGCATCTCCCATTTTTTTGCGGAGATTTTCATCATTGATGAACCTCAGTACTGATTGTACAAGTCCTTCTTTATCATCCAGGTCATGCAAATAACCGGTTTTCCCATGTACAATCAAATCATCCGGCCCTGTCGAACGTGTACTTACTACCGGCAGTCCTGACAGATTCGCTTCCACGATCACTCGTCCGTAACCTTCATAATTGGAAGTAAGCAAAAAAACATCTGCCGCCGCATAGATTTCCGGCAGTCTCTCGTGCCCTACTTTACCAAGAAAATAAAATTTATCACTCAGTTGTTTCTCCTGAACCAACTGTTTGGTTTTTTGAAATAACGGCCCGTCACCAGCCATGACATAAATAACTTCGGGGTTCACACAGGTGATTTGCTCCGCGATTTCCACCCATAACGATAAATTTTTCGGCGGATAGAACCGGCCCGTAAAAAGCACCACAGGCTTCCCAACAAGCCGGGGAGAGATTTTTTCTTTATAAGTGTCTTTTTCAGCTCCGGAATCTATCGGTTTAAAATTGATTCCCACCGGTACTACAAATATTTGATTCGCCGGTATCCCCAAATCCTGAATTTTTCTTTTCAAGGCTTGGGCCACCACCCTTATTGCGTCAGAACGCTTCAACAACCGGATGGCCACCAGGCGGCGCCATTTGTTTAACCGATGTTCTTCACGCCAACTTTCAGAGAACAAATCAAAGTGTATCTGAAGAAAGAATTTTGCACCGATGAGACGGCTTAACAGATAACCCAACATCCCTTCTTCCCAAGGGGTTTGCACGGTAATCAGGTCTGGCTTCCAGCCGCGCAGCACTGCCGACAATTGGCGAAATACCCCCCATAAAAACGTAAACCGATGGATGGAACGAGTAGGATATAAGGTTAATCCATCAGCCAGATGTTCCACCTGATACCTGGGGTTGTCAGGGGTATAGCCGATAATCCGGATCGAACTGCCGGTGCCAAACCGTTCCCGTAATTGTCTTGCATACCGTTGATGACGTTGGCGGGTATCGCCGAACACCTCTAACCCTGACTCAAAAAGAGTCGGATCCTTACTTAAAATTAAAACATTCACACCTCGCAAACCTCCTTTATAACCCAGGTTTGGCGATATAAATTTCCAATCCCTTATGGGATAAGGCTTCCCGGCTTCGACGTTTAGTTGTATTCCTAAAACATTTGGCGTATTTGTCCTATAACCTTTTGAATATGCTGGCGCTTTTGGTATGATTTTTCTATGACATCACTATCACTTACATGTAAGGCAGCCAATGCGTCATTGCGAAGTTGGGATACTCCCGCGATCATCGTCCGGACCTGCAACAAATTGTGATTGCCTTAATGGTTACGCCGCAAGGATCCTCCTTTTACTGGAAGGTGCTTGAAGGCAATACGCAGGATATCGCTACCTTGCCGGACCTGGTAAAGGAATTGAAAAGTCGTTTCGGTCTGACCAAATGTCATCTCATCTTTGACCGGGGCATGGTGTCCGGCGAACATCTGGATCTGCTGGAAGTTCAGGGGTTGACCTATTTATCCGCGATGGATAAAGATGAAATGGCTTGCCACCCGTTATTCCACCAATTCGTTCCAGAACCTGCATGCAAAGACGATTATGAGCAAATGTTGGCGCTATAAGAATTTCAACCAACCGACGAAAACCAGTTCTTTTACACACGCGAGGGGCGGATCGGTGAGCGGCGATTTATCTTCTCCTTTGACGTTTCCCGTTTTTTGAGGATATCGCGTCGCGGGAAAAACGAATTGCACAGGCAATGGCTTGGATTAAACAAAAAAACGCCAGTCTTTCAATCGCACAAAAGTCACGGAACAGGGAAATAGTCGAGCGAGATATCAAGCAAATGCGCATCAAGCGGAAGCTGAAGTCGTTCATGAATGTAACTGTCACACCAATTGCATTGGAAGTGGTCAAAAAAGACGGCAAAACGCGTACTATCCATTCGTTCCAATTGTCTGCCGAAATCGATAAAGCGAAAGAAGTAAAAATCAGAAGAATGGACGGTATGACCTGTTTCATTACCAACGACAAAATCTTATCGCCAGCGCGTAAAAGCGCACGTAAACGTATGCATCATAGCCTACTTGCTCATAAACACAATGGAGATGATCCTGAGGAAAGCAGGCTGCTCGTCATCGCCGGAAGAAGTATTGAACCGGTCGTGCAGTTGCCACTTAAATCAAGTCGGCATCAAGAGTTCTTCACACCGGTCTATTATCATGACCGAATTAACAGAGCAACAGCAAAAATGGATTAAACTGTTCCAATGCGAAACATTCCTGAAACCGGAAACATTAAATCAACTGAGCGAATCCTTTGCAAAACATGTTGTAGGGATAAATATTAAACTTCAACATGGCTCAAAGCCTTGTTACGCCTAATGTAAAAATATTGTCGCCAAACTTGGGTTATAGAGCAATCATCTAATCGCAAAGAAGTTGTAACCTGACACTTGCTTGTTACTAAACAAAGGATCCAGCCACCCAAATAAGTTTTGCAGCCGATTCAACTTTCCGGGCAACATATTTGCTAGAGTGGTAACATTTCCACGGAACGGACAAATCTCGATGGATCGGAAATCCCGGAATAAATATTTTATTCCCTCTTCCGAAAAACGATAATAATCGGAATAATGGCCAGGCTTTGGATGATACGGAAATAAAAACGGAACGTATCCAAACAGCTTGCCGCCCGGCTTCAAAATTCTTCTCATTTCAGAAACTGCCGCAAATGGATTATAAACGTGTTCAAGAATTGCACAACAAATGATACCGTCAAATTCCTCATCTTTGATCATATGCATATCACAAATATCGGTTAGAATATCTGGTTGTATAGAGGGATCTATATCTGCCGTCTTATATTGATTCTCTGAAAAAAACTTTTTGTCCCCTCTTGCCGATTGTCCGAAATCCAGAATAAAGTCGCATTCCTGGGCCATTTGTCTAAATTTATCGTATCTGTATTTATCCCATTTTTTCACCTGTATACCTCCGAAACTATTAGCCTTTCAGTCAGTTCTATCATTCTCGAATATGCGAATCTGTCTTCAAGAAGTTTAAACGCATTCTGGGTAATCCTTTCTGCCATTTCGCGATTTCCCAATATATTTCGCACTGCATTCTCCAATGTCAAATCATCCCCAACCGGAACCAATAAACCCGTTTTTCCGTTTTCCACCACTTCTTTGGTTCCTCCTGCGTCTGTGGCTACTACAGGCACACCGGCATCCATTGCCTCCAAGACCACATGGGGAAGACCTTCGTAGGATGAATTCAACACAAACAAATCTGCCTGTCTCAAGCAAGCTCCAATCATTTCTTTTGATATATTCCCCATAAATACGACTTGGTCAGAAACGCCTGTCTGTGCCGCAAGTTCTTCCAATTCGGTTCGCAACGGCCCATCCCCCGCTATTAACAATCGTACATCAAGCATGCCGGCCAGTATACGGATCAGAGAATCTACGCCTTTCCATGGAACCAGCCGACAAATCGTTAGCATGGTTTTTCCGCAGAACACCGGTAAAGCAGAATCTGCTACACCTCTTATAGGTTCAACCGCATTATATACCACGTCAATCTTTCCTTCGGGTATCCCCCAGCCCTTGACAATCCTCTTTAAATATTCGCTGGGTACTATAATTCGTTTCGCATGGCGCAAAGGAACTGTTCGGAGCCAATCCAGAGAACGCAACAAAAAACCTTTTGGAGCATTTTGGTATTGATCAATGGTCCCCATATACCACCCCCGATTTCTTGCGCGTTCCCACGCATAATCTCCTACAATTTTAAACACTGCCGGCACGCCAACTATCCAGGATGCCAACCCTGATTCAAAAGCCAGTCCGTTTGCATAAATAATATCCGCATTTCTGGATAATTTTGCTATGACCCGTACGGTCCTCCACATACGCAAAAGTTTTAAAGAGCCTCTTTTGATCCTTGTTACCTGGAATGAATAATGATCATCACTATATGTCGCAAGATCGCTTAAACATACCATATGGACCATATGACCGCGTTTGACAAATTCCTTTGCAATTATGGGCACATAGCTTGCAGGTCCCCCGACATCGGGAGGAAAAATACCGGTTGTAAAGATAATTTTCACGTTAGAACCACCCCACCCTGGGATTATCGATTTATGTAACGAGATAAAAACAATTTAACCTTAAATAAAACATTATTTTTAATCGCTCTGCATCCTACATAATTTTCAAACGGATCCCCCAGATCATCTTTGCATGTATAGGTGAACTTTTGATAAATAGTATCCAGCCATTTTTCCGGGTTTTTAGATCCGATTGCAAAAATGTAAACCGAAGCTTTATGGTGATTATTAAAACTCAAATACAACAACTGTAAACCACTCGATTCAAATAAACGTTTTATAGCCAATGGCGTAAATCTCCAATAATCACCGTAATCTGCGTGCATTTGTTGCAAAAAGGGAACCACCACTATCACTATGTCTTTAGACATCAAACAAAGATTTTTAAATGCTTGTTGATAATCATAAACATGTTCAAGAGTCGTATGATTAATAACAACATCAAATCTATTCATTAATCTATCATCGAGTTCTTCCTCTAAATCCAAATAGAATTCATTGGCAAAGCCTTGTAATCCTCTTGCCTCACTCTTGAAATTCGAAATAAAATAATTTTGTGCTCCTGGGAAATAATCTTGATAATGCCCCCCTTCTTTGTCTTCATCCCTCCACCCGGACACATTGATGATGTCACCCGTAAATAAGTGGGCAAACTTCCTAAGTTCCTTATTGGACCAAATCCTTGGAAGCCGAAATTTCCTATCCATAAACATTTCCATAAGATTATTTGGTATAATGTCTTTAAGTCTCATGTTTCTTCACCCTTTGGCATCGTCGTCGTTCTTAGTTTGTTCTAAAACAGTACACCAACATCATATTTACCGTTACCCACATAGACACATATCCCCATGCCACACCAACCGCACCATAATAGTATCCTAAATAAATCATTCCAGAAATGGATATAATACTGCTAACAACTATGGAGATTAAATTACAATTAATTTTTCCTAAAGCCAACACTATTGGTTGCGCCCAAAAAACTCCTAAAGATGCAAATGCTCCTATTATAAGTATTTTAAACAACATGGCTGCGGGCAAAAACGCTACATCATACACCAATCCAATCACTGGCTCAGCTACTATTATCGCAAAAGCCACTCCTACAAGCACGGTTGGCACCCAGACCTTAGAAAATCTGATAATTCCCCTTTTTGCATCACCCATTTTTTTAGCAACAATTAGTTCATTCAAATCCTGATAAAGCACCGATGCCAGCGCTCCCCCAACCTGCTGAATCATCGCTACCAGGTTTTTGGCCAGACGATACCAGCCGACTTCTGCATCAGAGCGGTAGTACCCTAGGATCAAAACATCTCCGTTTTTCACTAGTGTTGAAACCATACTTGAGAGATAGGTTATTTTCATAAAGTACCAAAACCCATACAGCTCTTTTTGCCGGCCGTACCACTCTCTCCAGTTCAAACCCCAAAGCCTAATACCATAGCACCGGTAAATAGTGGTCTTTAAATAAACAATATTAATGAAAAACCTCAGCATTGATATCCCTAAAAATAGCATCGCTAGTCCCGTTAGATCAAGACGCTCCAGTTTCCATAGAATGAAAACGCCTGCAAGTTGAACTGACGCCAGGATAAGTGGGATCACTGCAAGCAACTGGAACTTCTTTTGATCCCGTGCCACACAGTACCATAAAGCATCAGCAAAACCAAATAGTACAGTAGCCCCATAGATCCCAAAAATCGGTATCGCGTTCACCCCCCCGGCTATCGATTGAGCAACCCCGGGAGATAAGGCCAGAATCACCCCGTATGCCAGCACGCGTGTAGCTAAATCTGTAAGTAGTGCGGTTGTCAAAAGCAGTTGCAAAGATGAATTATCTTTCCTCTGCTTATACTCTACGAGATACCGGGTCAAAGGTTCTGTCGTGCGAAAACTCAGAAAAGCTTGTGTCATACCGCTAAATGCCAGGATGACTCCCCAGACTCCGTATTCGGACGGCCCCAATGTTCGTGTTACAATAACACCTTGAACAAATGCCAATACTGCTTGACCTATGTTGGCGGTGATTAAATATGCCGCATTTTGAAATAATTTCCTGACTGAAAAATACATCAATCTACCTTCCGATTCCCAAGTATTCTAAACCGTCCTTCCGAATCTCACCGGGATTCAGGAAATTTCTTGCATCCAGCACAATCGGGACTTTCATCAGTTCTTTAATTTTGAGCCAATTCAAATGCCGAAATTCCTCCCACTCCGTTGCCAATATGATCGTGTCGCACTCCAATGCAACCGTATATGGGTCGTTGCAATATTCCATGTCCCGGTTATTCAGTACCATCCGGGCATTCGGGACTGCAACCGGATCGTAGGCTCTGATCATGGCGCCTTTTTGCAGGAATTCCCCGGCAAGCGCCAACGCTGGAGATTCCCGGACATCATCCGTGTTCGGTTTGAATGCCAATCCCAGGATCCCGATTGTTTTTCCACGGAGGATTTTTAATTCCCGTTGCAGTTTTTCAATTATCAGATATCGCTGGCGGAAGTTTACGTCCCGTGCCGCTTTTACAATCGGCATCGTATATCCGTATTCTTCCGCGATTGCCAGCAAAGCGCTTGTGTCTTTCGGAAAACACGATCCACCCCACCCCAAGCCGGCTTGCAGAAACCGGGGCCCAATCCGGGGGTCCAGTCCAATTCCCCGGGCCACTTCTGTCACATGAGCCCCTACTTTTTCACACAGGCCGGCTATCTCGTTGATAAAGCTGATCTTAACCGCCAAAAAAGCATTTGCCGAGTATTTGATCATTTCCGCACTGGTTGAATCTGTCGTGATAAGTGGTGGCAATACATATCCTTCAGGGCGCGGAACAAATGATGGCGGGACAAAGGTTTGCTCCAGGATCGGCCTGTACAACCGTCGTACCGCCTCAACCGCAGCCGCCTGTTCCGCGCCGACCACGATCCGATCCGGATACAGGCTGTCCCGCAAAGCCATTCCTTCCCGCAGGAATTCCGGATTTGACGCGGTAAATACCTGCACATTTACGTCTCGCTCAATCAGGGTCCGTTTGATAACCTGTTCAACCCGTTTGCTTGTTCCAATTGGAACGGTGGATTTCACCACCAACGTGTAAGCTTTG
>JAMDDG010000444.1 GCA_023488865.1 Bacteroidota bacterium
CCAGTGTTGATTCAAAAAAACGATCGGGGATAAAGCGTTTTTGCACCACGTCAGCCTGGCTCAACTGGTATCCCGATTCCCTGCCAAGGATCACCAGCTTTCTGACCACATCCACCCCGCTTAAGTCAATACGGGGATCTGGCTCTGAAAACCCTTTTTCTTTCGACATTCGGATCGCCTTGCTCAAAGGAATTTCGTTGCTGAGGGTATTGAAAATAAAATTGAGTGTACCGGAGAGCACTGCCTCTATCCTGACGATGCGGTCACCCGAACGCATCAGGTCGTTGATGGTCGAAATGAGGGGCAATCCTGCTCCTACGTTGGTTTCGAACAGATATTTGACCCCGTGCCTGGCCGCCAGCTCTTTCAACTCCCGGTAGGCAAGATAGTCGGATGAGGCAGCCACTTTGTTGGCAGCGACAATAGAAATATAGTTGTTTAATATGTTGCGGTACTGATCGGCCACTTTTTTTTCGGCGGTACAATCGACGAAAACAGAATTGAACAGGTTCATCCCGATCATTTGACTACAAAAACTGCCCATATCGGACTTTTCGGTATGGTCTCCTGCAAGCAACTGAGCGATAGACGAAGGATCTATTCCCTCCCGGTCGAGTATCATCTTCCGTGAATTGGCTACTCCACAGATGCGTAACTTCAAACGATGCTCTTTCTGAAGCTTTTGCTGTTGCTGACTGATTTGTTTGATCAGGTCCCTTCCGACGGTGCCGATACCTACCAGGAAAATATTTAATTCAATAAACGGAGAGAGGAAAAAGGACTCATGTACTACATTGAGGGTTTTACGAAGATCCGATTTCTTAACAACCCACGAGATATTCTGCTCGGATGCGCCTTGTGCGATGGCCACCACATTGATCCCGTTCTTTCCGATGGTAAAGAACAGTTTTCCGGCAATACCGGCAGAATGTTTCATGTTCTCACCTACAATGGCCACGATGCAAAGATCTTCCTCGCTGCTTATTTTGTTGATTAATCCGGAGCTGATCTCCCGGTCGAACTCCTGCTGGATGGCAGCTTCGGCAGCTTTTCCACGGGTCGAATCAATTGCGAAACTGATCGAATTTTCGGACGATGCCTGTGAAATAAGGATCACATTAATCTCCTCTTTGGCTAATGCCCCGAACAGTCTCATGGCGATACCGGTTACACCGACCATCCCCAATCCCTGGACGGTAAACAGCGAGATCCCGTCGATGGAAGAGATCCCTTTGATGGGGTGTTCTGTCCCGTGGTGATCCACATTTCCGATCAGGGTGCCTTCAGCGGAGGGATTCATGGTATTTTTTATCTGGACCGGTATCGATTTTTGAAAAACCGGCAGGATGGTGGGCGGATAGATCACTTTGGCCCCAAAGTGCGATAGCTCCAGCGCTTCGCTATAGGTAAGCTGCGGAATGGGGTAAGCTTTGCTGATCACTTTGGGATCGGCTGTCATAAAACCATCCACATCAGTCCATATCTCCAGCTTTTCAGCATTTAAAGCCGCGGCGAAAAGTGCTGCGGTGTAATCAGAGCCACCTCTGCCCAATGTGGTCATGGTGCCGTCGGGCGCAGATGAGATAAAACCGGGAGCAACTGCGATTTTTTTCAAACCGGAACAAGCTTTGCTTATCTGTTCGTAGGTAGTTTTGAAATCGACGTTGGCGCGACCGTGATTTTTATCGGTGCAGATGATCGCAGCGCTATCTATCAGTTCGGCATTCAGATAGCGGGAAATAAACAGGGAAGACAACCGCTCCCCAAATCCCATTACCTTGTCCAGTGTTTTAGGGGTGAGTTCGCCTATCAACCTGACTCCCTGCAGAATTTTCTCCAGTTCGTCGAAAAGGCTTTTCATCTTTACTTTCACCTCTTCCAGGGTCGATTTGTCAAATAGGCCCGCCATTATATCTTCATGCTTAGCCCAAATATTTTCCAGGCTGGCAGTAACTTCGTTTCCTTTTGCACCGGCATTGGCAGCAGCCAGTAACAGGTCCGTTACCCCGCCTACTGCGCTGACGACCACGATCAGATCTGATTTCTGATTTCGAACAATTTCGTCGATTTTCTTTACATTTTCTACGGAACCTACGGATGTTCCTCCAAATTTTATAATTTTCATCGGCTTTGAATTACAATTTATCACATCTGCCCAACCGCAAATGTTAAAAAAAAAATCTGAACCGAAGCTGTTCCGGTCCAGATTTCGGGATTATTTTACATTAATTTATTTTTCTATGGAAGGCGTATAATTTTCAATGATCTTCTTTTCAATCTCTTCAGCCAATTCAGGATTATCTTTCAACAGTACTTTGACGGACTCACGTCCCTGCCCAAGTTTGGTTTCTCCGTAACTAAACCAGGAGCCACTCTTCTTAATAATATCCAATTCAACACCCAGATCGACGATCTCTCCTGTTTTTGAAATACCTTCGCCGAAAATGATATCAAATTCAGCTTTCCGGAAAGGCGGGGCGATTTTGTTTTTGACAATCTTCACCCGGGTATGGTTCCCCTGTACATCTTCCCCATCTTTCAGCTGACCAATTTTGCGGATATCTACCCGGACAGAAGCATAAAATTTCAGAGCATTTCCCCCGGTTGTTGTTTCCGGGTTACCGAACATAACGCCGATTTTCTCACGGAGTTGATTGATGAAAATGCAACAGGTCTTTGTTTTGCTGATATTGGCTGTTAATTTACGGAGCGCCTGTGACATTAACCTGGCTTGAAGTCCCATTTTGGAATCGCCCATCTCCCCTTCTATCTCTGCTTTGGGTGTTAATGCTGCGACAGAGTCGATTACGATAATATCGATGGCCCCTGAACGGATCAGGTTATCCGCGATTTCGAGCGCCTGCTCCCCGTTATCCGGTTGTGAAATCAACAGTTCGTTGATATTTACGCCAAGTTTAGTGGCATAACCCGGGTCAAAAGCGTGTTCTGCATCAATAATGGCAGCAATTCCTCCCTGTTTTTGCGCTTCAGCAATGGCATGAATGGCCAGCGTAGTTTTACCCGATGATTCAGGACCAAAAATTTCAATCACCCTGCCTTTCGGGTACCCGCCAATTCCCAAAGCCAAATCCAGGGCGATGGAGCCGGAGCTGATCGCGGCAACATCATCAACCGGTTTGTCCCCCAAACGCATAATTGATCCTTTGCCGTAACTTTTCTCAATTTTGTCCATCGTCAACTGTAAAGCTTTTAGCTTTTCGAGGTTGACAACCTTGTCGGCTGTTGCAGTTTTCACTTCTTCTTTTGCCATTTTTATCTGATTTAAATTTTTATTTCTTTGACAATTTGTTCCGTATGTTTTTTTGTATCGACTTTTTTAAAAATTTTCTCAATGATCCCCCTCTCATTGATCACAAAGGTCGTTCTTATCACGCCCATATAGGATTTGCCGTAGTTTATCTTCTCTCCCCAAACGCCATAATCCTTAAGCATCTTTTTCTCCGTATCGGCGATAAGGTTAAAACGTAATCCATATTTTTCAGCGAATTTCTGGTGTGAGGAGGTACTGTCGGGGCTCACCCCCACCACTTCGTATCCTTTCGATAACCAAAAATCGTAATTATCGCTTAGGTCGCAGGCTTCGGCCGTACAACCAGGGGTATTATCTTTGGGATAAAAGTAAAGGATCAACTTTTTCCCTTTAAAATCGCCCAGCGAAAGAGTACGCCCATCCTGGGTCTTCCCCTCAAACGGAGGCGCATCAGCGCCTTCTGTTAATAGTTCCATATTGATTTCCGATAAAGTGTACTATACAAATTTAGGTGAATTCGACCACTTTCCGAAATCCTCGGGATTAAAAAATCAATTAATCTGCTACCTCCTGATAAATAGGTTAAATTTGTATTTTTGAACCGATTTTGTAAGGTGAAACCTTGATAGGTCGCACACGAAAACGGATAAATTAATTTTAAGAGAGGTTCCATAAGAAAAACTAATTCTCGTGATATTGCCTTGAGGAAGTTTTCGCACCAAACGAAAATGAATATCTGGGTATACCATTGGGCCATTAAAAACAATTTATATACAAAATGAAAGTGGCATGAAAAAAGATTCGAATTCAAGATTAATACTGATACCTTCCGTACTTCTGTTTTTCTCTGTTCAATTCTCTTTCGGACAACAAACTGTCGGTAAGGAGACCCTGGCTATTGACTATTTTCAAAAGGGGAATTACGAAAAGGCGCTTCCCATCTTTGCCAAACTGGCCCAGGGTTATCCCGACAACGCCATGTATAATTACTATTATGGCGTTTCGCTGATAAAAAACAACATTTTTGAGACAGCAGCCAAGGAAGCCCTTCTCAATTCAGTGGTAGATAAAACACCCGTCAATGCAAATTTCTACCTGGCAAACTACTTTCATGCGCTCGGGCAGTGGCAGGAAGCCAAAGATTTTTACGACCGTTACAAAAAATTAGGGACCAAACAAGAAAAAAAAGCACTCAGATTTGACTTCTTTGTTGAACTTTGTTATCAAAAGAAAAACCCTTTTAAACCAAAAAAAGTGGCAGAAGCTGCTCTTTTCGGTGATACCCTTTTGAAACCCCCGCCAAAGATTGATGAAAAGATTTTTCCGGTGCCTGATGCACTTAAGAAATCGTGGTTTAATTTTCAGATCAATGAGTTCCTGGCTTACCATTCGATCGAAGATTTTAAAAGTGAAGCCAGTAAAATCCTTTTTACCAAAGCCTGGATGTGTACCGGTAAAAATGATTCCATTGTTGCACTGACTGATTCACTGAGAAAAGTTCACGACAGTATTGCGCGGGTTGATACCCGGTTGGGTTTGGTACAACAGATCGTTGACTGTGAACAAAAATCCTATCAATTGATGCGCGACAGGGAGAAGTTGCTCGAACAATCAAGGGTCAAAGAGTCGGCCTTTTGGGAAAAAGAGGGTAAAAAAGCGGCAATTGAATATAGTGCCTCCATTCAGGAGAAAGAGAACAAGCTAAACGAGAAGAAGAAAAAAGCGGAAATACCCAAAGAAGTAACAGCCATCCCCGGGATAAAAAAAGATTCTGTCCCTTCTGCCAGTCCAAATCCCGTTTTATCTCCCTCTTCGGCAGATACAGTTACTAAGAGTGTTCCGGTTGGGAATCTGGTTTTCAAGGTACAGATTGGCTCATTTAAAAATGGGGTATTATCAACATCTTTTAGAAAATCTTACGCCAAAATCAGTAAACTCAGGAAAATAGACAAATACACTGATTCAAAAAAACAGGTTATTTACTCGGTAGGAAATTTTATTCATTATGCAGATGCTTCTAAAATGAAAAATCAACTGATCCTTGAAGGCATGAAAGGTTCTTATGTGACTGCCTACCATAACGGTGTGAGAATATCCGTACCTGAAGCGATTAAACTTGCAGGTGGAAAATAATTTTATTTTATTTGCAGTATTGTATTTTAATAGTTCGGTAAATTTTAATATTATTCAATTTCAAAATAATGTAATATGTTGAAATACATAGAAATAAAGAAATATTTCAATTTATTTCCATATATTTCAACTTATTCATTATGAATTAGATACTAAAACATACCGAAGTATTGTATTTGATTAACAGAAATTAATGCATGGATACTGAAAAGTCTGTCCGTAAAAAAAATCAGGACTCAGTCGGGAAAGGAAACGAAAACTCACTCGTTCTTTACAACGACGACTATCACACTTTTAATTATGTGATAGATGCCCTGATGGAAATTTGCAACATGGAACGTGTTCAGGCCATCCAGTGCACCTATTTAGTCCATTACAAAGAGAAGTGTGAAGTGAAGCGTGGACCAAAAAAAGATTTATTACCGATGCGCCGTGCACTCTCAGCCAGGGATTTAAAGGCTACCATCCACTAAGCATCTCATCTGATTTTCCTTACCCTGATCCCAAAAGCTTCTGCGGGGTTTTTTACCATCATTTGATTGAGCTCTTCCTGCGTAATCCCTTCGCTCAGCAAGAGCAAAGTGAATGAATCAAAAAGTTCGGTATAAGGACGGAAATTTCCACCGCCGGGTAGTCCAGGCTGGTATCCCCCTGAATCATGTGAAAGCAAAACGTGATCCAGACGACGTATTGATTTCATGTATTTTACCATTTCGCTAATTCTGACCGAAGCATCCAAATCCGGCTGAATGCCATCTAAAGCAACCCAGGCACCCTTTTCAGCTACAGTCAGGACCCTGCCTCTGGATAACTCTTCCATGGCATGTAACCATATAAAGGCGGAAGGATCAACTCCATATTTTTTAAGAATTTGCAATTGTTCAAGCGCCCCAAGGGCAGGTCCTGTAAGCGACACGATCGAGAGCCCGGTTTCCAGATGGGTAAGACACGCAGCTGCAACCAGTTTTTTGTCGGTTTCAGACAATTCGCTTTTACTGATAGCGAGGTTGATGAACCCTGGTTTTATTCCGGTATTGCCTATTCCATTTTTGGCTTCACTTATCCATATCAAAGCAATCTCTTCGGCACTCATCTCTTTCACCTCTTTAGGCAGGTGCCGTTCGTTTTCCGCAGCATACCAGCCAGTGTTTGTGATAATATTGATCCCGGTTTTGCGGGACAATTCAGCTAAAAGTTGTGGATCACGACCCATAAATTCAGGTGTACCATCCACAAAAGTTTTCACTTTATAGGGTTTTAGCCCTTCAAATAATGGCAATATTCTCCTGATTACTGAATCTTTATTGTAACGGTTGATTCCAGTTGAATCTATCTGGGCTAAATCAAACAATACATGCTCGTGGGGCAGCGTGACACCCATTCCGGATGCCTTGATCTCCCCCGTGACCGTCATTATCTTTAAATCATTATTTTGACAAGAAGTCGCTGCAAATAATAAAGCCAGTATCAAAAAGCCAATCGAAGGATGTGACATTGTGTTTGGTTTAAAAGAATGTGAAGAAGATAGACTTTGATAGCAAATTTAAAATTTATAAACAATAATCGACCAATATTAAAAAACACCTTCCGGGAAATTTATGTAAAACCCTGTTTTTAATATCTTAAAAAATTTTTAAACAATCTTTTAGCAAATAAATCAAAATAAATGTTAATTAAATATTAAATAAATATCATAAATTTCTTTGAATTTAATTTTCTTCTATTTACATTTGGGACAACAAAGCCACATGATGCGTTTCCTTCTTGAGGAAAAGATTGCCAAACTACTTTAGGCTAACAATAAGAATAAAATATAACTAACAACAATAGCCTTTTTTTTTTTTGAATTTCATTTAATTTACATATCTACCTAAGTTGCTCCCAAAAGGCTTCTCTAGCACAATTATATTAACCAATCTTAATGCTTTTATTTATGAAACAAAAAAAAATGATTTTTCCACCTAAAGAAAAATGGACCAGGATGTTCCTATCCTTGGTTTTTCTTATGGTAATGACGACGGGCATGGCTTTCGCCCAAAAAACTGTTACCGGAAAGGTAATTGATGAAAACGGCGCATCTGTCCCGGGTGTTTCGGTAATAGTGAAGGGGACAACAACCGGAACGATAACCGACAACGATGGCAAGTACAGTCTGACTGTGCCCGCCAGTGCACAAACTCTGACTTTTTCTTTTATCGGGATGGTAACAACAGAGTTGCTTATTGGGCAGAACAAGGTGCTCAACCTGACCATGAAGAGTGAAACCATCGGCGTTGAGGAAGTTGTTGTAGTTGGGTATGGTACCCGTTTAAAAGAACAGATAACAGGTTCTGTTTCTACTGTTTCTGACAAACAGCTGAAAGTTTCGAGTGCACCGAGTGTAGTAAGCCGTATGCAGGGTCAAATATCCGGTGTAACAGTAACTTCGGGTAATACTCCTGGCGCCGATGCAACTATTCGTATCCATGGTATCGGAACCATAAACGACCCTAACCCTTTGTATGTGATTGACGGAGTTCCTGTCGGACCGGGCAACAACGTTAACCCGAGCGATGTTGAGTCAATATCTGTATTAAAAGATGCTTCATCTGCTGCTATTTATGGTAGCAGGGGTGCCAATGGTGTAATCTTGATTACGACCAAACACGGACGTGAAAATCAGGAGCCAACTATCACTTTAACGATCCGTACAGGTACTTCACAAGCTACCAACCAGTACAATATGCTGAATACGGCCCAATACGGCCAGGCATTGTGGTTAATGGCGAAAAATAAAGGTAATGCACCTAATTATCAGCAATATGGAAAGGGTACATCTCCTGTGATCCCCGATTATATCCTGCCGGCAGCTACCATGTCAGGCGATCCTTCAGTTGACCCTAAACTGTACAACTATCCGGACTATCAGATATACAAGGCCAACAAAGAAGGCACAAACTGGTATGATGAGATCTATCGCAAGGGTGTTATTCAGGAATACGATCTTTCAGTTGCAGGCGGTGGAAAAAAATCGACCTACTCCTTATCCGGAAATTACTTAGATGAACAAGGTTTCCTGATCAATACGGGTTTCAAAAGATATAATTTCCGTGTCAATGCTGAATCCAAGTTTGGTAATTGGCTGAAAGTCGGTGAGTCATTACAGGCTATATACATCCATCAAAATGGTGACTTCGGTAACAATGGCGAAGGGAATGCTATATCGATGGCCTACCGGATGCAACCCATCGTTCCTGTATATGACATCCAGGGTAATTTTGCAGGAACAAGGGCCCCCGGTACCGGGAATGCAGTCAATCCTGTTGCCCAACTGTACCATGCAAAAGACAATGATGGAAAATATTTTCGCGTGCTTGGCAATATTTTCGGTGAAGCTACCCTCATGAAAGGATTGACCTTTAAAACATTGTTAGGCTACAATATGGGTCAGTGGAATGGCAAAAATTACACCCTGCCAACCTACGAAAACGCTGAACCTAACAAAACTGCCGGTCTAAGTGTTAACTCAAACTATTCAATTTTATGGAACTGGTCTAATACGCTTAATTACAATACAACTATTAATGAGATCCATAAGATCAATGTAGTCATAGGAACAGAAGCAGTTGAGAGCGATTATCAATGGATGTCTGCCGGCCGTAGTCAGTACTTTTCACTGTCGCCTGATTATATGCAACTTGGCTCCGGAGAACTAAACAAAATCAACGATGGAAACGGATCTTCCTGGTCGCTATTCTCCCAGTTCGGCCGAGCAAATTACGACCTGAAAGGGAAATATTTTCTGGAAGCTACTGCACGTCGCGATGGCTCTTCCCGGTTCGGTGCCGGCAAACGCTATGGAATATTCCCTGCCGTTTCGGGCGCCTGGGAAATCAGTAAAGAAGAGTTCCTGGCAAGCACAAAAAATTGGTTAGATATGCTGAAAATTAGAGCAGGATGGGGTAAAACAGGGAATGACCGGATCGGAGAATACAACATGTACTCTACCTTTGGGACCAATGGCTACACCGCTGCTTATAATTTAAACGGAACAACAGGTTCTGCTGTTGCAGGATTTGAACCATCAACAAAGGGTAACCCAAATGTAAGCTGGGAGACCACCGAAACCTTAAATTTGGGCGTAAACGGAACTATGTTTGACAGAAAATTGACAGCTTCTATTGACGTCTGGCAAAGAAATACCTCTGATATGCTTTACCGTTTAAGTGTTGCTCAGGTAATGGGTATTGCACGACCTCCTTATGTCAATATTGGAAAGATGAAAAATACGGGTATTGATGTAGAACTTGGCTACCACAATACGTTGATGTCCGGAAAATTTACTTATGCGGTCAATGCAACCTGGTCACACTACAAAAACGAAGTTGTATCACTTTCCAACAATTTAAAAGAAGTGGTCGGGTATTCTGAACGTCAGGTGGAATATACCCGTGCAACAACAGGACAGGCCTATCCGATGTTCTATGGTTTGATTGTTGATGGTATTATCCAGACTGCCGCAGAACCTGTTGTTCCGTTTAAATTATAAGCAGCGGTGTAGCCATTGGTCCCAAAGGTAGAGTACATGTTGTATTCTCCGATCCGGTCATTCCCTGTTTTACCCCATCCTG
>JAMDDG010000406.1 GCA_023488865.1 Bacteroidota bacterium
AGAGATTTTCTAATCCATGGATTTCAGCCGGGACCAGCAAATGGATGGTTCCTTCCTCCAGTTCTACAACCTCCATCGGAATTTTTTTCTTTTTTCCCATGGTGCTAAGTAACAAAAAAAGCCGCCCCAACGGATGGAGACGACTCTTTAAATTTTCGATTTACGAATTTCGATTTTGGATTTACGAATTCGTTTAAGCATATGAATTTCTATAGCTCAAGTAATGAAACAACTGCCTGTTCTTTCAATTCGAAAATCGTAAATCCAAAATCGAAAATTGCAATTATTATTTATTCAGCTCATCCAGTACATTCATCACTTCCCTGACGTGACCTTCGCTTTCCTTCATCATGGCAGCTTCTTTCTCATTCAGTTGAAGTTCGAAGATTTTTTCAATCCCGTTCTTGCCCAAAACCACGGGCACGCCCAGATAGCAATTGTTAATGCCGTATTCCCCTTTCAGTTGGATGCAAACCGGGAAAATCCGGCGCTGGTCTTTTACAATCGCTTCTACCATCTGGGCTGCAGCTGCGCCCGGTGCATACCAGGCAGAAGTGCCCATTAATTTAACCAGTTCGCCACCGCCCACTTTGGTTCGTTGTACGATGGCCTCCAGCCGCTCGGCAGAAACCAATTCCGTAACCGGGATCCCTCCAACGGTAGTATAGCGTGTCAAAGGTACCATGGTATCGCCATGTCCGCCTAATAACATGGCGGTAATCTCTTTTTGTGAGATATTTAACTCATCGGAAAGGAAAGCGCGGTAACGGGCGGTATCGAGGATCCCAGCCATACCCAAAACCCGCTCACGCGGAAATCCGGAAGTAATGTGGGCCTGATAGGTCATCACGTCCAACGGATTGGATACGATGACCAGAATGGTGTTGGGAGAATATTTGACAATATTTTCGGTAACCGATTTGACGATCCCGGCATTTACCTGGATCAGGTCGTCGCGGCTCATCCCTGGTTTTCGCGGAAGACCGGAAGTAATAACTACGACATCAGAATTAGCGGTCCTGGAATAATCGTTGGTAACACCGGTTGTTTTGGTGTCGTAACTATTGATGGGGGCCTTCTGCCAGATATCAAGCGCTTTTCCTTCTGCTACACCTTCTTTAATGTCCAAAAGGACCACTTCGTTGACCACTTCGCGGGATGCCAATACATCAGCACAGGTGGCACCTACATTTCCTGCTCCTACAACTGTAACTTTCATTCGAATATTAATTAAATTGTTGATTATTAATGCGTTTTTATCATTCTTCCAATTTTATCGGGAGAGTTCCCCCTCAGGATTTAATTCTTTGCGTAAACTTTTAGTTCCCGGTTGGACTATTTCAGATTTTCTTTCTGAACGGAATGACGATTGCAAAAGTATATCAGATAATCAATACTCTGATATTTTTTTCCAAGATTAACTTAAAATTAATCAATCATCTTTCTAACATCTTCTATAATCTTATCTGCCAATAAATTAGCCTGTTTTAACGTAACACTTTCCGAATAAATCCGGATAATGGGTTCCGTGTTTGATTTACGTAAATGTACCCATTCCCGGTCAAAATCAATGCGTACACCATCCACGTCCGTGATTTTTTCTTTTTGATACAGCGCTTTGATTTTCAGCAAGACCGCTTCGAGGTTGACCTTTTCGTCTAATTCGATTTTCTTCTTCGCCATAAAATAAGTGGGATACTGAGCGCGCAATTCAGAACACTCCAGCTTGCTTTTAGCCAGAAGGGTCAGGAACAAACCGATCCCCACCAATGCGTCGCGGCCGTAGTGGCTCTCAGGATAGATCACCCCACCGTTCCCTTCCCCGCCGATGACTGCTCCGGTATCTTTCATGGTGCGGACCACATTCACCTCTCCCACTGCTGCGGGAGTATATTTTACGCCATGTTTTTCAGAGATGTCCAGCAATGCACGGGAAGAGGATAGATTTGAAACCGTATTCCCCGGTGTATTGGCCAGTATATAATCGGCAACGGCAACCAACGTGTACTCTTCGTTGAACATCGTGCCATCTTCGTTGATGATAGCCAGCCGATCGACATCCGGGTCAACCACGAACCCGACGTCTGCCCTGTTCTTCACTATTTCTGCTGCAGTCTCTACCAGATTTTCGGGAAGCGGTTCAGGCTGATGGGCAAAATTCCCGGTAGGGTCGCAGTTGATCTTTACCACTTTTGCAACGCCAAGGGCTTTCAGCAATTGGGGTACAACTACTCCGCCTACCGAATTGACGGCATCGATGGCCACACAAAAGTTGGCTTTCCGAATCGCCTCTACGTCGACCAGCTTCAGTTCAAGTACCTTTTGAATGTGATAATCAGCGTAATCAGCCAAACGGACCCTGCCCAAATCGTTGACCGCTGCAAATTCAAATTCGTTGGCTTCTGCTAAAGCAAGTATCCTTTTGCCTTCCGCATCATTGAGAAACTCGCCGTTTTCGTTCAGCAATTTCAAAGCGTTCCACTGCCTGGGATTGTGACTGGCAGTCAGTATGATCCCGCCATGCGCTTTTTCGGCGACCACCGCCAGTTCGGTCGTTGGGGTGGTAGCCAAGCCGATGTCGGTTACATCCGCCCCCATCCCGATCAGGGTACCGGTCACTAACTTATTGACCATATCACCCGAGATACGGGCGTCGCGCCCGACCACAATCTTTAATTTCTGTCCGGCAGGTTGCCGCTCTTTGGCCCAGACAGCATAAGCTGCAGCAAATTTGACCACATCGATTGGGGTTAACCCCTCGCCGGGTAATCCACCGATGGTACCCCGGATTCCGGAAATTGATTTAATTAATGACATATATTTTGAATCTGTTTAAACAATAGCCCGGTAAATTTTTTACTTAGGATTCTTTGAGATATTACAATAGGTTGAAATACATAGAAATACATAGAAATAAAAATCATTCTGCAACTCGCTGATTATTAGTTTATAATGAAAAACGCCGAAGTATTGGTTAAAGCTTAGCCAAAAATTAATTTTTCTTGCTGATTCTGTTCCCAGCTTCCCGTTTCACGTTTCTCAGTAAATATACAAAATTGTTAAAAATATCTTTGTTTTTCAAAGAATAATCACCGATAGGAAAACGGTATGCTTTATATCCGTTTTTTTTTGCGAAATTTGCAGCGGAATTGTATAAATAGTTGAATACCATGAAGCAAGAAAGAGGACAGGAGCGCGATCCAAAGCGTACCGTCGGGAATCGCAGTCCGGGAAGCAGGCCCCGCATCAGAAAAGAAGAAACGACCGGTACGACCGGCCGATCAAAAAGAGTTATCAGAACAGGAACGGCCTACCCTGAAGAGGTTGTCAAAGCCAGGAAGAAGACGGTTATCCCACCGCTGACAGGTACAGGGAAACGAATCGGCAAATCCAGGCCTGAACCGTCAAAAGAAGAGATTGCAAGGCCCAAAAGGGTTTTCAAAGAACGCACCTCTGATGTTTTCCGCCGCACGGTCATCAACAAACCTACCCAGAAACGTTTTGAAGAGACCGAAACCGATAGTTTTCTTACCGCCAAAGGAAAAGTTCTCCGTGGCAAATTGGGCAAAAAGAATGTTATTAACGAGCTCGACCGTGAAAAGAGAAGCCCGCTTGCCAACAAACCAAAAAATGACGGAACGATCCGGCTGAACCGCTTTATCGCCAATTCAGGCATGTGTTCGCGCAGGGAAGCGGATACTTACATTGCCACCGGCTGTGTCACCGTCAACGGGGAAATTGTCTCTGAGATGGGTCATAAGGTTCGAACCGGCGATTCTGTAAGTTTTAATGGGAAACTCCTTTCCATCGAGAAAAAAGTATATGTTTTGCTGAACAAACCCAAGGGATTTGTGACGACAGTCGAAGATCCACATGCCGACAAAACAGTGATGGAACTGGTACAAAATGCCTGTTTTGAACGCATCTATCCGGTTGGCAGGCTCGACAAGAACACCACCGGTCTTTTGTTGTTCACCAACGATGGCGATCTGACCAAACGGCTCACCCATCCTAAATACAACCGGAAAAAAATCTACCATGTCCATCTCGACCAGAAAGTTTCCAAAGCGCATCTGGACGAAATCGTCAATGGGGTGACGCTCGAAGATGGATTTGTGGCAGCCGATTCGGTCAGTTATGCCGATGAAGAGGACAAAAAGCAGGTAGGGATTGAGATCCACTCCGGAAAGAACAAAATCGTACGGCGCATATTTGAACATCTGGGATACAAAGTCGTCAGGCTTGACAGGGTCTATTTCTGCGGATTAACGAAGAAAAACCTTCCCCGCGGGAAATGGCGCTTTTTAACGCAGGAAGAGGTCAATATGCTCAAAATGAGTTCAAATTAGTATTTTTGCTTCTGCCTTTGTAATTTTTTGCTCCTTTGGGAGACTAATCTATAGACGTGAAAGAGGATTTTTTGCGAAATATCACCGAAAATCAGGGGATTATCCATAAGGTCACCCGGATTTATTGTGACCATCCCGATGATCGGAAAGATCTTTTTCAGGAGATTCTCATTCAGTTATGGAAATCGTATGATAAGTTCAGGGAGCAGTCGAAATTTTCAACCTGGATGTATAGGGTTGCCATCAATACGGCGATCACCAATTTTAAGAAAGAGGCAAAAACGAGGAATAAGACTGATATCGGCAAAAATCTACTTCAGCTGGCTGATGAACCCTACGATTTTGAAAAAGAGGAGCATTTGAATTTGCTGCATGATGCTATTAATCAACTTACAGGGATTGAAAAATCAATCATCTTACTCTTTCTTGAAGACAAACCTTATGAAGAGATTTCCGAAATAACAGGGATTTCGCAAAATTATGTGAGAGTGAAGATGAACAGGATCAAGAAGAAACTGGAGTCCTTTGTTAATGCAAAGAAAGGAACTAAATGGAATTAAATGAATTTAAAAAAGCCTGGCAGCAGGTAAATGCAGATAAGATCCGGAGTAAAGAACTGGACGTCTCGAATATCAGTGAAATGTTGCAACGCAGGGGCACGGGTATTTTATCCCGTCTCGACCGAAGTGTCAAAATAGGAATTTGGTTCCTGGTATTCTTTTTTCTACTTACCCTGGCAGATCAATTCTTACCTGCAGAACTTATTTTTCCCGACCGGTGGAAAACCTCTTTGGAAGTGCCCCAATGGATCTGCCTGCTCGAATGGTTTGTGAATTTCATATTGATGTTTTCAATTTTGATTTTTGTAATCAGGTACAAAAGACTTCAGGTGCACTCCCTTGCCGATCAAGACCTTCAGGGGGCCATCAAGAAGGTCTTAAAACTATTGGATACCTTTAAAAAGGAGTTTTACCTGGCGCTGATAATTTTGATGTCGGGTATTTGTTTGGGGTTTTTGTCCGGCGCTCAAAAAGGGTTTGAGTCCATTCAGGTCAGCCAGGCACCCACAACTTCCGCAATCGTAGTGGTTGCGTTAGCGTTGCTGATCCTTTTGGGTTTGTTAATTGGGTCAATATTCTATATCTTTCACAAAGGTTTTAACTTGTTATTCGGGAAGTACCGCGATCAATTAATCCAGTCTTTAGATGAGCTCCAGGAGAACGAAGAGTAATCGACACCTTTTTTTTCTTTCTTTGCTTTCCTTTTTTATATTCAGTATCAACGCATTTTCCCAGACAGCTAAAATTCAGGGAAGGGTGATCAATGGTGCAGACCAATCGCCTCTTCCGTTTGTTAGTCTCAGGTTTGACTCCGGCAACAGAGGTACCACCACCAACATAGACGGTAATTTTAGCATTCCCGACACCGTAAAGGAAATCGAATTCAGTTACATTGGCTTCAAACCACTCGACCTGGAGGTAGAGAAACCGGGTGAAACGCCCTGGATTGTTAAACTATTCCCGGACAACAATTTACTCAGTACCATTGAGATCCATCCCCGTAAAGATCCTGCGTATCGAATTATGCAGTCCGTTTTGGAGCATGCCGAAAAGAACAATCCGGACAATTTGCAGAGTTACCAGTATACCTCTTACCATAAATTCTGGCTTTCTGCAGATGTTGCTTCTGATAAGCAAATGAGTGGAAAAAAGAGAATCTCAGCTGCAGAAATAGAAAAACTTCAACATCGGTTTGAGGCCAACCACATGCTTTTAATAGAGATATTAAGCAGAAAAAAGTTTCTTCAGCCCAACCATGAGAACGAAGAGATTCTCACCTCCAAAGTTTCCGGATTTAAGAAAGAACCGTTTTTTCTTTTGGCTACCCAACTTCAGGGTTTTTCTATCTACCGGGAGAATTTCACTTTGCTCAGTAAAAATTATCTCTCACCCATTAGCAAGACAGCCCTGAAAAATTATGCTTTTATCCTGGAAGATACTTTGCAGATTGATCGGCAGGATACCGTCTATCTGATCCGGTTCCATCCTGCCAGGGACCGGAACTTTGACGGGTTAAAGGGATTTCTCCACATCAATACCCATGGTTATGCAGTTCAAAGTGTGATTGCGGAACCCGCCATTCCGGATAAAAAAGATATTTCTGCATCGATAGGACAACACTACGACCGGCTCGAATCCGGTCAGTGGTTTCCGTCAGAATTGAACGCGGCCATTAATTTTAAAATGATTACTTCACTTCCTTTGGATTCGTTGAACAAAAAAAGGAAGCCACAGGAACTCTCCATCACCGCCAACAGTCGTTCTTACCTGTACCAAACTACCGTGAACTTACCGATCGGCCCAAAATCATTTCCAAAATATGGGGTCACGGTTTCACCCGAACGAAAGGACTCCCTTTTCGAGGCAAAAGGCTTTCGTTACATCCCTTTAACAAACAAAGATTCAGCCACATACAAATATCTTGACAGTTTAGGGAACAAAGCCAGGTTGTATCAAAAAATAAAATTATTGCATGCCTTATCCCTTGGGACCATCCCGTTAGGGGTAATCAGCATCAATTATACTTACCTTTTCGCTTACAATATCAACGAAGGTTACAAGGTCGGCCCAGGACTGGAAACCAATCGCAAATTGTCTAAATATTTCGCGGCAGGCGCCTATTTTATCTATAGCACCAGGGCTGGAGAGTTCAGGCATGGAGAGTGGTTAAGGATTTTCCCGACCGGTTATGCCGATTTTAAAATTCAGCTGGGTTACCGGGATATGAAAAGGGAGTTTGGGGAAGAGGAGATGCTCACGGATTACAATATTTTCGAACCTGAATATTTCCGGTCGCTCCTGGTACAAAATATGTACCACACAAAAAATTATACGGCAAGTATCGAGATGCGGCCCATCGAACCGTTTAACTTTAAGCTCTTTATGGACCATGCCACCAATATTAGAAATTCGTACGGTAATTTTGTCCCAACGGTATGGGATCCTTTCCAACTCACCAAAATTGGTTTGATGATCCGGTATTCTCCGGGTATCGCTTTTTTGAATGATACCGAAGAGCTGATCCAGAGCGCTCCTCCCAAATCTGAACTCTATTTTAGTGTTATTCAAGGTTTGAAATTGTTTGAGGGCAATTATCAGTTTACCAAAATAGATGCCAAGGCAAAGTTCAATATCCGGCTGTCTGCATTGGGCTCCACTTCAATCATGATCCGGGGAGGAAAAATTTTCAACACCGCTCCCATCACTGATTGGTTCCATGGCTATGGCAGCTATTCCGGCGCCTTTACTTTATTGCCCCATTATGCCTTCGCTACCATGCGCCTCAATGAATTCTCAGCCGACCAGTATGCCGCGCTGCACGTCCGTCACAGTTTTGGTTCAGGATTTATCCCTTCTTACTACTTTATCCGTCCGGAAGTAGTTTTGGTCCAAAACATGGGTATTGGCTCATTGCAATCAAAATATTCGGCTACAACCGGTGCAACAGATTTTAGAAAAGGCTTTTTAGAGTCGGGCATTGAGCTAAACAGACTTTTAGTCTCCGGTTTTACAGGACTTGGGTTCGGAGTTTATTACCGGTACGGGCCATACCGTCTCACTACCCCCGGAACCAATATGGCCTATAAATTTACCCTGAACTTTAAGTTTTGACCCAATTTTTAAGCTATACGCTGTCGGCCTCTCTTAATCATTAATAGGCGTTCCGTAAAAAAAGTGACAACAGGGATAGCAGGGAACTGCGCCCTCACCAAAAATTATGCTATTACATTAAAGACAGCAGATTGTTTCATTGTATCTCCTATCTCCTTCTGATACGCCACCACATCCAGCACTCGGTTAAATTTCTCGCCTACATTTTTGAAATGGGCGCATTTGGTGTAGCCACATTTTTCGAAGAGGGCGATACTTCCCGTATTTTCCCCGCCAATGATGCCGATCAGGTTTTTAAGTCCGTTTTCTATGGCCCGTTGCTCCAAGTAGTCGAGCGCTACCTTACCGATCCCTTTTTTGCAATAAGCCTCTTTTAAATAGATGGTTACCTCCGCGGTCCTGTCGTAAGCCTGCCGTTTTTTATAGTTGGTAATAAAGCAATATCCGGCCAGCTCGCGGTCGCAATTGATAAGGTAAGAGTTATACCAAGGATGATCCAGGTAGAGAAACTCCTTCAGCTGGTCAACCGTGATGGGTTCGGTATGAAAAGTGGCGGTCGAATTTTTGATGTACCAATCGTAGATCTCCTTGACGGCAGGCAGGTCTTTTTCTTCGATTCTTTTAAATGCTATATCCATGGCGGGTTTTCTATGATCAGATAAAAGTAGGTATAATTGAAGAAAATTGACAATTGATAATTGAAAATGGACAATGATCTGAGATTCAGGGTTGCCCGGTAGAGCATTAAGTCCAATAGAAAAATGGATGATTGGATTTGGTTTTCCCGTCAGGGAATAAACCACAACCAACACAATCAATTCAATGAATTTGTGGGTTAAGGTCTTCTAAAAAAGTGTTAAGGTAAAGTAAAAGTTGAAATCAGGGTTAATTTATTGAGTAATTTTGGATTATCGGATGCATGATTTTTTGTGAAATTAAATGTCACATAGTAGAATGATTATTGGAGTTCTACATGGCCACTGAAAAACAAAAAAATAAACAGATGAAAAAAATATTAGCTGTATTATTTATCCTGTCTGCCGGATTGGCGATCGGCCAAAATAATACGCTTCTTGTTGAAGCTGAAAATTTTACCAATAAAGGAGGATGGGTAGTTGACCCGCAATTTATGGATCAGATGGGATCGCCCTTCCTGATGGCCCATGGTCTTGGAAAACCCGTAGAAGATGCTTCGACTTTAGTCAATTTCCCCGCTGCAGGATCCTATAACATTTTTGTCAGGACCCGCAACTGGGCTGGTTATTGGTCCTACAAAGATATTCCCGGAAATTTGATCTCGTAGTGATTGGAGGAGGTATGGCAGGTACCTGTGCAGCCCTTTCCGCTGCCCGTCTGGGTGTTAAAGTGGCCCTTATTCAGGACCGTCCTGTTTTGGGAGGAAATAACAGTTCAGAGGTCCGCGTACACATGGGTGGACGGATCAATCTTGAACCTTATCCTGCACTGGGAAACCTGGTCAATGAAATCGGACCGGTCAAGGGGGGTAACGCACAACCTGCCTCGTTTTATGAAGATCAGAAAAAAACAGAGGCCGTCAGCGCTGAGAAAAATATCTCACTCTTCCTCAACTACCGGGCAAATCGTGTCGAAAAGAGCGGGAATAGGATCACAGCCGTCCGTGCCACGAATGTCGAAAATTCGAAAGAACTGCGTTTCGAGGCTTCCCTCTTTGCCGACTGCACCGGGGATGGCACTATCGGCGCCCTTGCAGGGGCTGATTTTATGATGGGACGTGAAGGTAAGAACGAGTTTTCGGAACCAACTGCACCTGAAGTAAAAGATAAGATGACCATGGGTTCCTCGGTTCAGTGGTACTCGGGCGAATCCTCGCATCCTGAACCATTTCCGGATATTAAATGGGGGCTTGATTTTAATGAAAAAAATGTTCAGGTAGTAAGAATGGGGGAATGGACCTGGGAAACCGGAATGCA
>JAMDDG010000235.1 GCA_023488865.1 Bacteroidota bacterium
AACCAAGGTAGCCGTTGGCAAAAAAAGCGCTGGCGTGTGCCATTCCGCTCATCTGTTTCGGCGTTGGGTTATAGGTTTCCGGACCGACACCGGGAGGGACCATCACTTCCGAAGTATACAGATGGCCAGTGATCTGGTCGGTAAAATATTGCAGGGGAAGGATACTGACATAAACGACTTTCTCCTTGGTTTTTTGAGAGGTTTGACAAGAAACAAGAACCACTAAAGCTAAAAGAAACAGTATTATTTTTCTCATTTTTAAAATTTTAGGACACGTTTAACCCATTGTACCCCTTCGGCTTCGCTCAGGGTCCACTCTCATTTTCTCATCGTCCCCTCGTCCCCCCGTCTCATCTTCTCCTCGTCTCCCCCTCTTTCCCCTTAGGTGGAACAGGATCATAACCCTGCGTGCCCCAGGGATGACAATGGAGGATCCGGTTGGTGGCCAACAGAAATCCTTTGATGGGCCCGTGAATTTTTACCGCTTCAATGGCGTATTGCGAGCAGGTAGGAATGTGGCGACAGGAGGCCGGAGTCAACGGAGATATGGCTGCCCGGTAAAAATAGACCGGCAGCAGCAATAACTGGACAAATACCCACCTGATTCCTTTGATTAATTTTTTAATCATTATACACCTGATGAAGCTGATTAAACCTCCAAACCCCGGCAAAGTTACCCAAAAATGGCAGAAAAGTAGCGAGGACGATTTGATAGAAAGATAAAATTTCGTCAAACAGTGTGATTGATTCTGCGATTTTTCAAAACTTTCCTCCTTCCCTTACGTTTACCATTGATACAACATTTTTGGGTTTCTTTTGTGATTAACCTTTGTATTAGTTGTGGTTAAATAGTTTAAAATATTAACCACAAAGTTGCACAAAGTATAACTCAAAGGATCACAAAGTATTTATGGATTCTATAATTTTATTGATGCAGTTAACAAATCAAAATAAACAGGAATTGAAGCCCGTTCGTATTACCGGCAATGTGGAAATATCGCCAAATGTGTACGTTATTTCATGGAAAAGGGTGGGCGATTTTATCCCGGGTCAGGTCATTAAAATGGCAGTTGATTTGCAAGAACCACCGCGCATTTACAGTATTTGCAGTGGAAATAGGGAAGAGGAGCTGTCGGTTTTGTTCAAAGTAAAAGAAGAGGGTATCCTTACCCCAAGATTGGCCATGATGCGATCCGGGGATGAGATTTTTGTCTCCAATCCCTATGGCAGCTTTACCTGTGATGAGGCCCCGGCAACCTGGATCTCAACAGGAACGGGCATTGCCCCTTTTTACAGCATGATCCGGTCGGGCAAGTTCCAAAACAAGAAACTGATACATGGGGTGAGTCATGCCAACCAGTTCTATTTTGAGGATTTCCTTGAAAAAAAACTGGGCGACCGTTACATCCGTTGTTGCAGCCGCGAAAAGACCGGAGTTCACTTTCACGGTAGGGTAACCGATTATCTTTCGGGATTAAAGGAACTTCCCAAAGGCGATAAGTACTATCTTTGCGGTCAGGCGCTGATGGTGGTGGAAGTTCGGGATCTACTGATCCAAAAAGGAGTTCCCTACGATCAGATTTATGCCGAGATATTTTTCTAAGCGAGATGGATACAACCAAAGAACCGCTTTTAGGTAAAACGTTGAACGAATTGATTCAACTCACTGCAAATTTGGGGTTGCCTAAATTTGCAGTCAGACAAATTGCCGACTGGTTATACAAGAAACCCATTGGATCGATCGCAGAAATGAGCAATCTCTCTAAACAAACCAGGGAATTGCTGGCTGAGAAATTCGAATTTGGCACAGCTCAACCTGTAAAAGTTCAGGTTAGCGCCGACGGCACCAAAAAATACCTGTTTGCTACCGGGAATCATCAGTTTATCGAAACTGCCATGATCCCGGATGATAATCGCACTACTGTTTGCGTCTCTTCGCAGGTAGGCTGCAAGATGGGTTGTCTTTTTTGCATGACTGCCAAACAGGGCTTTCAGGGACAGTTGACAGCCGGTGAGATTGTAAACCAGGTACGTAGCATTGCCGAAGCGGATTCAGTTTCAAATATTGTCTACATGGGCATGGGCGAGCCTTTCGATAACCTGGACGAAGTGCTGAAAAGCATCGAAATCCTGACTTCCGAATGGGGATTCGGGATGAGCCCGAGGCGGATCACGGTATCCTCTATCGGGATAGTACCTGCCATGGTACGCTTCCTGCAGGAGAGTGAAGCCCACCTGGCAATCAGTCTGCACACGCCGTTCGACGAACAGCGCAAGAGCCTGATGCCGGTTCAGATAGCCTATCCAATTCGGGAAGTGGTGGATGAAATAAGGAAATGGGATTTTAGCGGACAACGGCGGGTCTCCTTCGAGTACATCCTGTTCAAAGGGCTAAATGATACGCCGTTACATGTCAAAGAACTTTCCAGGTTACTGAATGGCATCAAATGCCGGATCAACCTGATCCGTTTCCATCCGGTTCCCGGCACTCCGTTGGTCAGCCCGGATGAGGAGGCCATCCTACACTTTAAGAACCAACTGAACGACAAAGGGATCTTTACCAGCATCCGCGCTTCGCGGGGGCAGGATATCTACGCCGCGTGCGGGTTGCTGTCGACCAAAGAGCAGAACTCCTTGAAAAAATAAAGGTCCAAAGTTTAAAGTCGAGGCTGCTACATTTAACCATCTTACAAACCAATGGCATTGTTTCGGGATTGTTGTGCGTCATTTCTATAGTGTAGTTATATCCGTGCACCAAACCTGGTTGGCACGAGCGGTCATTTCCCCAATTTCTTGCAGTTTTTTTTAGGAAGTCATTTTCTAACTTTGAGCTGTCCGATCTGTACGTATAACTTCACAATATCCACTTTCTCCGATTCATCTTTTGACTTTGGTTTGTCGTTAAAAGCAGCTGCGATATTGGAGGGAAATTTACTTCAGTGTGATCAAGAAATAATATCCCCGGCCCATAATTGGTCAAGAAATATTCGCCAGGGTAAAACAGAAACATTCTCAATCTGACGAGGATATGGGTCGTTGCTTACAATAATCAATCTTTTTACTGAATACTCCTCGGCAAAACTCTGTAACCCCTTGATGTGTCTTTTGTTTACCATATCAGTCGATTTTACTTCTATGGCCACATCGTGGTCTCCTAAGATAAAATCGACTTCAATTTGTGATGTTGTCCGCCAGTAACTAATCTGATAATTTAGATCAGTGTATTTGCTGTGTGCATAAAGTTCCAGATAGATGAAGTGTTCAAATGCCTTTCCAAATGACTCGCTTCCAAATTCAATCCGACCTCTTTTTACCAACTGATTGGCAATACCAATGTCAAAAAAATAAAATTTAGGAGCCAGGATTACCCTACGTTTGGGCTTCTTTTGAAAGGAGGGTAAGAAACGGCCTGTCAAAGTATCCTCTAAGATCTGGAAATATTCTTTTACCGTTGGCGCACTTACACCACAATCAGTGGCAATATTGGTATAATTCACCATTTCACCGTTGGAGAAAGCGGCCATTTCCAGGAATCGTGCAAAGGCTGAAATATTCCTTATCCTTGCTTCTGCCATCACTTCATCCCTTAAATAACTGCCGATATATGCGGAGATTAATTTTTCGGGTTTATGCGACAAATAATGTCGGGGCAATAATCCGTTGTTTAATGCACGGAGCAAATCAAATTCTGGAATTTCCTGATAAACAAGCGGATATAATTCATACCTAAGCGCTCTGCCACCCAGCAGATTGCTTCCCGTCCTCAGGATTTTTCGGGGACTCGATCCACTTAGAATAAAACGGATGTTTTTATTGACGATCATCCAATGAATTTCATTTAGCAAGGCCGGAATTCTCTGGATCTCATCTATTATGACTACTTCTGGAGAGTTCAGGGCAATCAGAATTTCCCTTAGTAACCCGGGATTACGCTGAAATCTGTCATATTCGTCAGATAATAGCAGATCAAAATAGGGTGATCCGGGGAAGAGCGATTTAAGCAAAGTACTTTTTCCTGTCTGTCTGGCACCCCATAGAAATGCGCTTTCTGAACCAATTCCTTCAAAAATCTGCTTGCGAATAAACATGATAATCTAAAGTGATGGTTTTAAATATCCTGATATTATAAAGTCAAAAGTAAGAATATATTTTATAATATCCAATATTTCAGTAAAATATATTCGATTCGAATTATTTTGAATAAATAGTATATTCGATTCGAATTTGACAATTTGGCATAGCATTAAAGCGTTTTAAAATAGCTGTAGGTTGAAACTCATTCAATGAGCATCAACCTCCCAAAAGAAAAAAGGAGTCAGGAAATTTTACTTTCTTAACCCCATGTCTTTATTTGGATGAAAAGTGGATGATATTCCGTAACTTCTGATCAGAATCAAGGATTGAAATGTTTAGGTTCCCAGTCGCCTCCTCGCGTTTCGCTCTTCTCGTTTCACCACTTCCTGTTTCGTTGTTCAATTCATCAACCTACTTTGACTGTCTCCACACCGAGGATCATTCCCAGCTTTTCGATTTCTGAAGCATGGTGTCCGACCCCAATGGCACAGTGATGGGCAGGTCCTTGTTTCGACCATTGGTTCATAAAGGCTTTGGCCCCAAGGGGGAAACGGTAACGGCTGTTGGTGTTGCCTATTTCAAGGACCGGTCCGGCAACGGATTCACCTTCGGCCACCAGCAAGAAGAGCCCCTCTTTACCTTCAACGACTGAAAGCAGTGTGACAGGTCCTTGTTTGATGCTCATCTGGATGGAGAGCCCTTTGCCGGGTTTGCCGTGGTAAAGGGGAACCGGAACCAGTCCGACGCGACCTTCCGCGATAGCGAAATGGGCAGGGCCGTCATGTCCCAGCATAACAACATCATCGTTGAAATCCATCAGGTAAAATTCGGAGAAGGAGCCACCAGCGCCAAGTTCCGACAAAATCTTCATGGCTTGGGCATTTTTAACTTCACACTCACCGGCCACAGGGATATTTTTGCCTGTCAGAAGTGTGTTGCCGGCAATTACCGAGGTGACTATGTTTTCGTAGTCGTTGCCGGATTCGCCTTCGTAATAGTAGGCCATTGACCCCAGCCCGTGCGCCTCGACCAGTTTGTCAAGTGCAACTGCGGTTTGGGCGGCGCGGGTTATTTCATCAGGGGTGCATTCAGGGGCAACCTCAAATGTGGTATGGAACTCTTCAATTTTACCCTTGATTTCGTCGGGTGTAACCTCATCCCGCCATTTTTTCAGTTCACACATCTCAAGCATTTCAATGTGGGTGCCAAAGACAGCCGATTGCCTGGTGAGATCGGTATAGACATCGAGCATTCCGCCGTAGTAATGGCCCAGGATTCCGAGACGGTTAGCACGGAGACGATCCGCCACCTGGGCTGCATGGACGTATTCTTCTATCTCTTTCCAGGATTCCTCCTCCTGAAGATATCCGGTTACGATATCATATTTAATCCCCGAACGGTTGAAGACACTGGCAATCTCCGGGACCGAACAGGCCTGGCAGTGTTCGAGCCACTGTCCCGTCATTGCCCCCCTGTCATTTAACCTGTTAAACGCGGTATAATCGAGGGCAGCCACTGGTTGCAGGTTGAGCAGGATAACCGGCACCTTCACCTTTTGGGCGATGGGCAATACCGTAGAAGATAGGGCATAGGTGGAGATATAGACGAAAAGCAATTCAATTTCGTGAGTCGCAAAAAAAGAGGCTGCTTCACGTGCGCGCAATGGATTGTCGACCATGCCGGCATCGATCACCTCCACACTGAATCCGGCAATTTTTTGATGGATCCCGCTCTGGTAGCCCTTCAGGTGATCAAGTAATCCGTCGAACTGCCCCCAGTAGGTATCAAGTCCTATTCCCATCAATCCTATTCTTGTCTTCATAAGCGCCAATTGAGTTGGTTTGGAGAACAAAATAAGCAATTTTAAATAGAAACGGATAGGAACCTGATTGATTACTTTAATGTCAAATTTCTAATCATCTCAACTGTCAGCTTACGCTTGCGGTTAAGGATCTCTGAAACCCTGCTTTTACCTCCGATTACGCCAACAAGGTCAACCTGTTTTAATTCCATCTCTTCCATTCGTATTTTGATGGCTTCAATCGGGTAGTGTTTATTCTCATACGCATCAATTAATAAACCCAGCACGTTAGCTTCATTGCTTTCGATGGATCCAACAGGTGCATCAAATATTGCTTCCAGTCTTTTTAGGGTGTGAGAGGTGCTCCCCGTCAGTTTATCTGGCGGGGCAGTCTACTCGATTAGTGCTATGTGGTTTTAAAATCTTTAATGATCGTTTCCAACCTATCTGTCAGTTCATCTAAATAGGTTTCGATTATATTCCAAACAATCTCATGATCAATCCCAAAATAATCATGTACAATACGATTGCGAAAACCTCGTATTCTTTTCCATTCAATTGCTGGATTCTGATCTCTAAAATCGGGGTCTATTCTATTTGCGGCTTCTCCAATTATTTCAAAATTCCTAACAACAGCATCAATGGTCTTGTTATCTATTAGAAATTCCTTATAATCAAAACCTTTCGTGTATTGCTTAATCTTCTGTGCGGATTGCAACATATCATCTAACAACAACAGTGTATCACGCTTAGACATATATTAAATCTGAATCGATTGATTCTAAATATTTCTCTTTAATTCCATTTTTTGAAACTAAATCCACTTTGAATCCAACAATGCTTTCCAACTCCTCAGCTAAATCTATGAATCTTATACCTATCTTATCTGAAAACTCAACTAGAATATCCAAATCACTGGCATCTTTATTTTCTCTTCTTGAATATGATCCAAAAATTGCCATCGATTTAAGGGGATAATCATGAAATAATCTTACTTTATGAGTTCCCAACGTATACTGGATGTCTTGTAATGTTCTCATAATTCAAATATACCTTTTTTTCAATCATAAAAATCATCTTCCTAAACTTTGAATCTTCGGAGTTTTTTTTCGCCATTAGCCCTAACGCATTAATGTTTTATTTTAGGTTTCCCCAAATTTATGTAAAATATTGAAACAAAACAAATTGAGAGGAAAAAATTCGCCAAAGGGGCAGAAGGGAAAATTGTGCCAAGCGCACCTGGATGATGCGGTCTGTAACCGCATTTTACCTATCCGTAATTGGCAACCGCGGCACCCTATTCCGTCCCGGCGTCGTATGGGGTTCGTAAAATTTAATCAAACCCACTGTCCTGATTAACCATAGCCTTCAGGCTACGGACATAAGAACCCCCATCCCTGCACGGGCTTGAGCCAAAAAAATGGCAAATATTTTGGCTAAAGCCGTGGCGGAATATTGCGCATTTGGTCAACGCCATAAATGACGTTGCTAATCAATGGTACATTTTGCGGGATTCCTGTCATTTGGATTGTCCATCCTGATTAGCCGTAGTCTGAAGACTACGACTGCTATCGGATATAACACAGAAACCAATGTTGATTCTTTTCCGCAATTTGAGAAATCGATCTCCTGCTGGGTGTCACAGTCCCATCACCTTGGGCCCTTCCAGTTCGAATTGCACCACCAGGTCGGATTCAGTAGTGATGCGGGAGTTTCCGAAAACGGAACAATAAAATGTTGATGCTGCTTTGGCTTGGTTATCAAACCACAAGCAAGGAAAAATTTGGTTTGTCATGGTGATGGATTATAGGTTTATGCCTTTATAGCTCAAATGTAACTGGTTTTAAGAAATATTACACAGAGTTACACAGAGAAGTCACTGAGTCACACAGAGAAAAAAAGGCTCTCAAGTACAATAGAATAACGGAGCAGTGAACGGTTTCCCCCATTCAGTGCTCCGGGTAAGTTTGAGTTGAAGCATCTTTCAATCCTCTCAATTCGTGTAATCCGTGTAATCCGTGGTTGAAAAGAAATGGGGGAAACTTTCCCCCATTTCATGTTTTATCTGAGCTCTATTATCATTGCAGAATGAGCCGGTATTTTGAGCGTGGTGAGATCACCGATGGTTTGGCTCGTGATCACCTCGTAGCCTTTGGTGGCCCCTTTGAGACCTTCACGGTAGTGACTGCTGTTGAAGGTTTTTTCGACGGCATTGTTGTTGAAAATTACCATGATGTTCTCCTTGTCGTTGTAACGGAAGAAGGCATAAACACCCTCCTTGGGCAGGTAATGGAGCATCTTTCCGTTGTGGATCACCTCTTTGCCTTTGCGCCAGGTGACCAGTTTTTTCAAGTACTGCTGTGCTTCTTTTTGTTGGGCGGTCAAACCTTCACCTGTGAAAGCGTTGACTTTGTCGCCGGCCCAGCCTCCGGGGAAATCTTTGCGCAGGTTGCCATCCCCGTCACTTTTGCGGCCCGTCATCAGGATATCGCTGCCGTAATAGATTTGCGGGATGCCCCGGATGGTCATCAGGTAGGCCATCGCCATCTTGTATTTGCTGAAATCTTCGTGGATGGCTGTGAAGAAACGTTCGGTATCGTGGTTGTCGGCAAAGACCACCAGATCTTTGGGATTTGGATAGATGAAATCGAGTGCAAGGACATCGTACAAACGGTTGATGCCTTCGCTCCATCCCTCTTTTTCGGTAAATGCCTTGACAATGGCGTCCTGTAAAGGGAAGTCCATCAGGCTGCGCAGGTAAGAACGATAACCGTCTGGATTGACTTTCCCCCTTTGCCAGTAGGCCACCTGGACCTGATTGGTATTCCATGCTTCTCCCACAATGTTGAAATTGGGATATTCGTTCATTACCTCGCGGGTCCATTCGGCCATCATCTCCGGATCGGGATAAGGAAAGGTATCCATCCGGATACCGGCCAAACCGACATATTCGATCCACCAGATGGAATTTTGGATCAGGTATTTGGCTAAGAAAGGATTGCGCTGGTTCAGGTCGGGCATGGAGGATACGAACCAGCCGTCGTGGAACTCATCTTTGTCGCACTGGGCGCCGTAAGGATCTTGTTGTACCGATTGGCGGTGGTTGGTTATAAAAATATTGGGATAAGCGTTGAGCCAGTCTTTGGTTGGCAGGTCTTTCATCCACCAGTGGCCGGTGCCGCAGTGGTTGAAGATCATGTCCATGATCATTTTGATCCCTTTCTTTTTGGCTTCGATGCCTAACTGGCGGTAATCTTCGTTGGTGCCAAACCTGCGGTCGACGCGGTAGAAATCGGTAGTGGCATAGCCATGGTATGAAGCCTGTGGCATGTCATTTTCCAGGACCGGATTGAGCCAAAGGGCGCTGTATCCCTGGTCGGCCACATAATCGAGGTGATCAAGCATCCCTTTGATGTCGCCGCCGTGCCGTCCATATTGGTCTGCCCTGTTCAGCTTGTCTGCCATGGCAGGATTGGAGTCGTTCGAAGGATCGCCGTTGGCAAAACGATCGGGCATGATCAGGTAAAGCACATCGGAGCTGTTGAATCCAATACGGTCGGCAGATCCGGCTTCCCGGGCCTTGAGTTCGTAGGTATATGATTGAACCGCTTTCCCGTTCAGCATAAACTGGATCGTGAACTTTCCCGGTAGGGTATTGCCGGCTAATTTAAGGTTGAGAAAAAGGTAATTCGGATTTTCGACAGATACGACCGATTCGAGTGTTACGCCCGGATAACTGAGCGCCGGTTTGGTGGTGGAGATCTGATCCCCGTGGACCAGCAGCTGCAGCTCGGGATTCTTGAAGCCGACCCACCAGAATGAGGGTTCGATGCGCTCCAGTGCGGGTTTGGGAGCGGCAGCCTGTAGCAGAACGGCCATCATGCAGAACAGCATCAACAGCGAAGTCCGCACGGCAAATACACTATTTTTTTTCATTTTACGTTTCAATTAAAACCTGTTTAAATTCATTTCAATAAAGTTTAAATGATAAAGGATGAAGGTAGTTTTCCTTATTTCATTACCGTTGGCTTCAGCCAACGGATAATTAGTGATAGTAGGATCCTGTCCCACGACCAG
>JAMDDG010000228.1 GCA_023488865.1 Bacteroidota bacterium
CCATCAGCCTGCATTGCTGGCAAACCGACGATGTGGGTGGCTTCGAAACCCCGGATGCAGCGCTTTCGGGGGGCGGGATCCAGGCAACCGGCAACTATCCTGGTAAGGCAACCAACATCCAACAAGTTCGCGATGATCTGGAAAAAGTGCTCTCCCTCTTACCAGGAAAGCAACGGCTCAACCTGCATGCCATTTACGGGGATTTTGGCGGTGAACGGGTCGACCGCGACCAAATTGAGGTGAAACACTACCAAAGCTGGATCGACTGGTGCAAGAAACTGGGTATCGGCATGGACTTCAATGCCACCTGCTTTTCCCATCCCAGGGCGGCCGATGGTTTTACCCTCTCCAGTAAAAACGAGGAAAACCGCAAATTCTGGGTTGAACACGTCAGACGTTGCCGAGCCATTTCAGCAGAAATTGGCAAACAGTTGGGTACCCCTTGTGTCCATAATACCTGGATCCCGGACGGATCGAAAGATACGCCGATTGACCGGAACGGGCACCGCGCCTTGCTCAAAAAATCGCTCGATGAGGCCATGGCCATCGACTATCCCAAAAGCCAGATGAAAGATGCGATGGAAAGTAAACTTTTTGGCATCGGGGCCGAGTCGATGACGGTCGGATCGCACGATTTCTATATGGGTTATGCTATCTCAAACAAAAAACTGATCTGTCTCGACAACGGACATTTTCACCCAACTGAACAGGTGGGCGATAAAATATCCGCCTGTCTTCAGTTCCTGGATGAAATCTTACTGCACGTCACCCGTCCGATCCGCTGGGATTCAGACCATGTGGTTACCCTCAACGAGGATCTGCAACTGATTGCCCATGAGATTGTCCGCAACAATTTCCAAAGCCGGGTAAATATCGGTCTCGACTTCTTCGACGCCTCAATCAACAGGATTGGAGCCTATGTGGTTGGTACCCGCGCCACCCAAAAAGCTTTTTTAATTGCCCTGCTGGAACCTACAAAGCTTTTGTTGGAGTTGGAAGAAAAAGGTCGGAATTTTGAACGGCTTGCCTATCTCGAAGAACAGAAAACCCTGCCGATCGGCGCCGTTTGGGCTTACTACCTCCTGAAATCGGGTGTCCCGGTAGGGCAGGACTATGTGGAGGAAATCCAGAAGTATGAAAGAGAGGTACTTTCCAAACGATAGAGAAGTATAAAGTATAAAGGATAAAGTTGAAAGGCTAAAGTAAGCCCCGTGCAATGTGCATGATAAGTTGTATAATTAAGTGATAAACCGTCACAATCCACTGTTGATTAGAGCGTTTTTACTTTATCCTTTATCCTTTATACTTCCCGAAAAGTGATAGTTATCGAAAATCAAAATATTAAAAGAAATGAACAAGGATTTACAAGATTTGATAAGAGTTTCAATTCTTTTCGGATCCGATCCGTCATTTGTCATCGCCGGGGGAGGAAATACTTCCTATAAAAACGAGGAAAAAATCTGGATCAAAGCGAGTGGCATATCCCTGGCAACCATTGATGAAAACGGATTTGTCTCCCTTTCGCGCGAAAAGCTCAAATTAATTTCCGGCAAGCAATACAGTGCTGATCCGCTTTTGCGTGAAAATGAGGTGAAATCAGATTTGCATTCGGCGATCGTCTCACCAAAAAATTTACGCCCTTCGGTCGAAACTTCGTTGCACGATTTGATTGGCTACCGGTATGTAGTGCATACCCATCCCACGAAAGTGAACGGGGTGATGTGCTCCCAACAGGCCGAAGAAACCTGCCAACAGCTCTTTGGCAAAAAGGCGCTCTTTGTTCCTTATACCGATCCCGGCTACACCCTGTTCAAGAAGGTGGCAGAGGGGATTAAGAAGTTTTCCCAGGATCAGGGATTTGAACCACAAATGATTTTCCTCGAAAATCATGGGGTGTTCGTGGGTGCTGATACGACCGGCGAGATCGAAACAATTTACGCCGGGATGATGCAAGCGATTGATGCAAAATTGGACCGGCAGCTTCCGGATACGGAAAGAAAACCGATCAATTCGAAGCTGATTGAGCAGGTTGACGCATTGCATCCTGGTTACAAAGGCTATACAGCGGTTGGATTTAAAAGTGGTTTGGTTGATCATTTTGTAGCAGGCGAAGGTTCATTCAAAAAAGCGGACAAATCTTTTACGCCCGATGATATAGTGTATTGCAAAGCTCACTATCTTTATATCCCATCCAGTATGAATGAACCGGAACTTATGGCAAATGCACGTGCAAAGGTTACTGCCTATTTTGACCGGTACGGGTATCTTCCCAAAGTATTGGCATTGCAAAATCAGGGTGTGATCGGCGTGGAAGAGAGCAGGAAATCGGCTCAGAATGTATTGGATGTGTATGAAAATATATTGAAAATCAGCTTTTATTCGGAGAATTTTGGTGGGCCAAAATTTTTGAACGATGATCAGATTGCATTTATTGATAATTGGGAAGTAGAAAATTACCGGAGAAAAATGGCGAAATCCTGAACTTTTTCCAGTGAAGAAAGTTAATTTAAATTCTATGATATGCTAATCAAAAGAATCCTTCCGGCTATACTCTTATTGGCTGTAGCTGTTTACTTTATTGCGCGTTACAATGGCCCTGAGCCGGGCGTAACGACAACCATTGACCGAAACAATCTTGAAAAATATTGGAAAAGCAAAGATGTTACGTTCGTTGAAGACCAATTTCGTCTTGAAAAGTGCACCGCATCCATCACTTCCAGGTTCAGGATCCTGGATTTTGAACTTTCGATGAAAATAAAAACAACACCCGGGGCTGTTGGCCAACTGAATTTTTCTACCACGAAGGTTCCCGACGATAAAAATTTCAGGGGTTACGCTGTAATGATCAACAACAGCGATTACAGCACGGGCCTGGCACAAAAAACGGGCAGCCTCTCCAAAATTCGGAATAACTTCATCCGTACAGCGGACGACAACGAATGGTTTGATCTGGATGTAACCGTCGCGGGGAATCGAATAAGTGTATCTGTCAATGGAAAATTGATTAGTGAATATACACAACCACAAAATGCAAAAAGATTGGAAAACCTGACGGGAATGGTCCTTTCCAGAAGTTTTATCTCTTTGCGCAAAACCAGCACCCAGGGGGAAATTCTCGTGGCGGATATGAAAATAAAGCCGATCACCGAAGTAAAAAGCCGGATGGATCTTCCGGTTAAACAGGATTCCTTAGCCGATGTGATTGACAGTCTGAACCAGCGGGAATTTCCGTTGATCGATTATCATGTTCACCTTAAAGGCGGACTGACGATGGACCAGGCACGGCAGCATGCCCGGGAAAACGGCTTGTGCTACGGTGTCGCTGCTAATTGCGGGCTCAAATTTCCGGTCACCAACGATTCGACCCTCAACAGTTACCTCAAAAGCATACAAAAAGAACCCGTCTTCAAAGCCATGCAGTGCGAAGGACGCGAATGGGTGACCCTTTTTACTCCGGAAGCAGTTGCAGGGTTTGACTATATCTTTACAGACGGGATGACCTGGACTGATGACAAAGGCCGCAGGATGCGCCTCTGGATACCCGAAGAAACATTCGTCGACAACGACCAGCAATTTATGGAAATGTTTGTAAGTAAAATCGAAGCCATTCTGGACGGCGAACCGATTGATATCCATGTCAATCCTACTTACCTTCCTGCTCAATTGGCATCCCGTTATGATGAGCTTTGGACCAAAGAGCGGATGGACCGCGTGATCAATGCACTGGTTCGCAACCAGGTTGCTTTGGAAATCAATTCGCGTTTCAAACTGCCCAGTATCGCTTTCATCAAAAGGGCCAAAGCTGCGGGGGTTAAGTTTACATTCGGCACCAACAATGCTTCAAACAACGATCTTAATCGTCTGGAATACAGTATAAAAGTTCTTAGAACAGTCGGGTTGACCGCAGAAGATATGTTTCTTCCCAAACCCAAATCCGAACGGAAAATTCTGAAAAAAGGACTTCCGGCCAAGATCACAGGATAGAAAGAGAGGGAGACCAGGAGACGGGGAGAGTGGGCGATGAGAAGATGGGAAAATGAGAATAGTCCTTGAAGTAGAAGGGTTCTCTGTGAAACTCTGTGTAATAAATTGTTAAATCATATTTTGCCTGAAGCATAAATCGAACCCTTCGACTACGCTCAGGGACCGAATCCAAAATCGAAAATTAATCATCGTACCACAACTTTAACAACTGCATAAAATGTTCAGCAAAGAGATCTATACCCAACGCAGATCCGTCCTTCGTCAAAAAATAGGCTCCGGATTGATCTTGATTCCCGGCAACCTGGAGTCGCCAATGAATTACCGCGACAATACCTATCATTTCAGGCAGAATAGCACCTTCCTCTATTTCTTTGGCCTGGACCTGCCGGGAATGATCGGAGTAATCGATGTCGATAACAACCGCGACTGGATTTACGCCAATGAAGTTGATATAGAAGATATTATCTGGATGGGCCCGCAAAAATCGGTAACGGAACAAGCACAAATTGTTGGCATAGAGGCTACAGCGCCGTTGGAGAAGATCGAACGGACAATTGAATCAGCCATCCAAAATGGCCGGAGAATCCATTTTCTGCCACCTTACCGTGCAGAAAATCAGGAACAACTGGGCAGTTTATTAGGCATAAAGTCTTACAAAGTAAAACAATATGACTCCCTGGCGTTGATTCATGCCTGCATCGAAATGCGTTCGGTCAAAGATGCGTTCGAGATTGCCGAAATCGAAAAGGCCTGTGCCATTGGTTATGAAATGCACGTTACTGCCATGAAGATGGCACAACCCGGTATTGTTGAACAGCAGATTGCAGGGCTAATCGAAGGGATTGCCCTGTCCAAAGGCGCCGGGACCTCTTTCCCGACTATTCTCACCCAAAACGGGGAAACCCTGCACAACCACAACCACGCTTTCACGCTGGAAGCCGGTCGACTGATGCTTGTAGATGCTGGCGCAGAATCCAATGGCCATTATGCCTCCGATTTTACCCGCACCATCCCGGTAGGTGGAAAATTCAGCGACAAACAACGGGATATTTACAACATCGTTCTGGCTGCCAACAACCAGACGTTAGCGCTCGCCAAACCTGGCATAACCTATCAATCTATCCATCTCCAGGCCGCTACCGTGATTGCCTCCGGATTGAAAGAGCTGGGACTGATGAAAGGGGATGTAGATGAAGCGGTTGCCAACGGGGCGCATGCCCTCTTCCTTCCGCACGGACTTGGGCACATGATGGGGCTCGATGTACACGACATGGAAGATTATGGACAGGTTCATGTCGGTTATGACGATGAGATCCGTCCCATTGATCAGTTTGGAACTGCTTATCTGCGCATGGGCCGACGTTTGCAACCCGGCTTTGTAGTAACCAACGAGCCAGGTATCTACTTTATCCCGGCACTGATCGAAAAATGGGAGAAAGAGAAAATCAACGCCAATTTTATCAATTTCGGCAAAGTAAAAGAGTACCTCGGTTTCGGCGGTATTCGGCTGGAGGATGATCTGCTGGTAACCGAAACCGGCGCCAGGATTTTAGGTAACCGCATACCAATAAATCCTGAAGAGGTGGAAGCGGTAGTTGTGGGTGGAAGGTTGCAATGATTTTACAGGCAAATAAGCTGTTTTTTGAATTAATAAATTACGGTCTTCGACTTCTGCACTTTCTATTCTGTCAGGAATTTCACTACAAAGAAATCCGGCTAAATCTTACTTCGATTCTCTTGACCACTTACAGGAGAAGGCCAGCCTCCGTGTTAGTTTTGCTTACACGCTTCACCACAAAGATTTGATGAAGAGTGAAAGTAGCGCAAAACTAAAATTTCCGATTATGAATTCAGAGCTATTTGCCAAATGGTTGCAAACTGAAGCCGAGATGTTGTACCAACAGGATTCAACCCCCGAAATCTTTCTGAGCAGGGCGAAACCCTTAATCGACGCGCTCGTTAAGATAAATAAGGCTGAAGTACTCTCAGTAAATGATCTGGAGGAAATTGTAACTGCTTCTAATTCAAGAAGAGACACAGATTTGCTTCAAAAAAACAGTTATTTCGACATTGTCGATCTCAGTTTATACAGGGCAAACTAAAGTAGGCATGTACCCGTTTTTTCGTGCGTCACAATTTTGGCCGGTTGTTAAACCAGTGAAATTTATTTTCACAATTTTGTATATTTGCGGTTCGACAACCAAACTATGGTCAACAAATTTTTAGGCTGTTCAATCATCCTGTTCACTCTTTTTACTTTTGCTTCCTTGGCAGGAAACAATCCTGCCGTGGCTCTTCCTGTTCACGGGAAAGATAGTCTATCGGTAAAAAAAAATATCAACCAAAATTTTAAGCTTCATGCCAAAAGGATTTTAGGAACTATCCGCCTGGATGGCGTCCTTGACGAGAAAGATTGGCAGAATGCCGAAACTGCGTCTGATTTCTATATGGTCTTGCCTTACGATACCGGACACAGCGTGGCAAAGTCGGAAGTAAAGATGGCCTACGACGACAAGGCTTTCTACCTGGCTTTTGTTTTTCACGATACCCTGCCGGGAAGGCGCCCGGTTGAATCAATGCGCAGGGATTTTACCTTTGCTAACAACGACAATTTTCTGGTTTTTATCGACACTTTCAACGATCAGACTACCGGATACTCATTTGGGGTAAACGCAGCAGGCGCTTTGTGGGATGGGGCCATGAGCGGAGGCGCAACTTCCAGCATGAGCTGGGATTGTAAATGGGAAGCCAAAACGAAGAACTATCCTGATAAGTGGGTCTCAGAGATGCGTATCCCGTTTAAATCTATCCGGTACAAAAGCGGGGTGGACCACTGGAATATCCAGTTTTCACGACAGGACCTGAAACTAAATGAAAAATCTGCCTGGGCCCCGGTACCCAGACAATTCCCTACCGCTTCGCTGGCCTATGCCGGACAGTTGATTTGGGAAACACCACCACCAAAATCAGGGCTCAAGCTTTCTTTGATACCCTATCTTTTCGGGGGTATTTCCCGAAACTTCGAAAAGCAGGGAGCAACAATTTACAAGAAAAATTTTGGATTTGATGCCAAACTGGGGCTCTCCTCATCCCTTAACCTCGACCTGACCTACAACCCGGATTTTTCTCAGGCCGAAGTCGATGACCAGGTGATTAACCTGGATCGTTTTGAACTCTATTTTCCCGAGAAGCGACAGTTCTTTCTGGAAAACAGCGATCTATTCGGTAATTTTGGAAGCTCAGGTATCCGCCCGTTTTTTTCCAGAAGGATAGGCTTAGACGCCCCTGTCGACGGGGGTGTCAGGCTAAGCGGGAAATTAGGCCAGGATTTACGCATCGGCGTGATGGATATGCAAACAGGAAGTGAAGGTGACTACCTGTCCCGTAATTTCTTCGTTGCAACCGTGCAGAAAAAGATTTTCTCCCGGTCCAACATTGGCGCCATCTTTGTTAACAAGCAGCAAATGAACGTCCCGGCATCCTGGAACGGAAATAACTACAACCGGGTTGCCGGACTCGAATACAACCTGGCTACCCGGAACAATTTCTGGAGTGCCAAACTTTTTACCCTGAAATCTTTCACACCCAAAGCGAACCAAGCGGAAGAATATAGCCAGGGATTAAATGTGCTCTATTCCCGTACCAGATATCTTCTGGAGTTGACACAATTGTATGTGGGAAGGGATTTTAATGCAGAAACGGGATATGTTCCCCGCGGTGATTTTTTGAGGATCGACCCTAAAGCGACCCTTAAATTCTATCCAAAGAATAGTTCGATCGAAAACTATGGGTTTACGACCGAATTTGACAACTATTTTCAGCCGGGAACCAGGAAAATCTCCGACAGGGATCTTAGTTTTGACTATTACACCAATTTTAAGAACCGCGTTCACCTCGAATTTAAAGCCAATTACTGGTATGTCCTTTTGCGCAAAAATTTTGATCCCACCAATAAAGGGGTGCATTTTCTGTCGGCCGGCAGCAGCTACCATTGGGGAGATGCCACGCTTATCTTCAATTCTGACAACCGGAAAATATTCAAATACAATGTTCAAACCGGCTACGGTGGTTATTTCAACGGAAACAGGTGGTTTTTTCAGGGTAAAAAGTTCTACCGGTTTCAACCGTTTGGATACATTTCCCTTATTTACAGCTACAACCAACTTTACCTGCCTGAACCTTGGCAGCGCACCGGATTTTGGCTGATCGGGCCTAAACTGGATGTGACATTTACCGATAAACTATTTTTCACTACCTACGTTCAATACAACAAACAAGCCGACAATCTGAACATCAATGCCAGGTTTCAGTGGAGGTACAAACCGGTCTCCGATATTTTTCTTGTTTATACCGATAATTATTTCCCCGAAAACTGGAGGGTAAAAAACAGGGCAGTTGTGCTGAAAATGACCTACTGGTTTAATTAAACCAGGTAGAAATGATTTTACCGATTTTATAGATTTTTAACACAAAATATTTGGAATAGAGCTACTTCGCTCTTACTTTTGAGGTACATTTTTTTTCATAAGTTTAGGTTAGTTAGGTTAGTTAGTTTGGTTAGTTTTAGTAAAAGGATGGATCCTCCCCGGATCCGTCCTTTTCAATTTTAAAAAATATACCTGCCAGGTTTTAACAACCTGGCAGGTATATTTCCCTTCCGCATTTTCTTAATACTTTTTTTACAATTTATTAACACAAAATATTTGGGTGGAAGCTTTTTGAAGCTTAACTTTGTGGTACATTTTTTTTCATAAGTTTAGGTTTAGTTAGTTTGGTTAGTTTTAGTAAAAGGATGGATCCTCCCCGGATCCGTCCTTTTCAATTTATACAACTAACAATAGCCCTGACAGGGTTTCGAACCCTGCCAGGGCTATTCACGAATATTTAATCAAACAGTTGTATTAGTTCTTCTTTGCCCAGGATAGCAAAAGGATCGTTGCGGTTGATAAATTCATTGGCCAAAGCCGACTTTTTCTCCTGTAACAATTGAATTTTCTCCTCAATGCTTTTTTCAGAGATAAACCGGTAAACGAATACTTTCTTCTCCTGTCCGATGCGGTGGGCACGGCTGATGGCCTGCATTTCAGCGGCAGGGTTCCACCAGGGATCGATGATAAAGATGTAGTCGGCAGCGGTCAGGTTTAAACCGGTCCCTCCGGCTTTGAGTGAAATCAGAAAGATATTTTTTTGGCTTCCTGACTGAAATTCCTCTATCACCGATTTACGATCTGTGGTCTGCCCCGTGAGACGGCAATAGCCCCAGTTCATCTGATCACAAGTTTGGCCCAGCAGGTTGAGGTGTTTGACAAAAGAAGAAAAAACCAGGATCTTATGTTTCTCGGCTACGAGGACTTCGAGCATGGAGCATATTTCGTTGAACTTACCCGACTCAAAATTGGAACCCGGATCAATCATCCGGGGGTGAATGGCGATCTGTCTCAACCGGGTGAGTGCTTGCAACACGACAAAAGTGGTATTTCGGGGTTCCAGGTCATCGATATTTTTGAGCAGATAATTTCGAACGGACGATTTCTCCGATTCGTAGAGCTCCAATTGTTCGGATGTCATCTCAATGGTCAGCATCTCCTCCATTACAGGGGGAAGATCGGCCGCGACCTGCTCTTTGGTCCTCCGGAGAATAAAAGGCTGTATCAACAGGTTCAACCGGGCAGATGCTTCTGGGTCATGGTCCCTTTCGATGGGCAGAAGATAGTTTTCCTTGAAAAACTTGAAACTGCCCAGATGTCCGGGATTTAGAAAGTTCATTTGCGACCAGAGATCTGAAAGGGAATTCTCGATGGGTGTACCTGTCAGCGACAAACGGTGCCCGGACTGGAGCGAAGCAACTGCATGGTAACTTTTTGATTCGGCATTCTTGATATTCTGGCTTTCATCCAGAATAAGGTAGAAGAAAGTGTGACGGGCCAATACCTCTGTATCATTTCTGACGGTT
>JAMDDG010000360.1:0-687 GCA_023488865.1 Bacteroidota bacterium
CAACTCAAACCGGATGTGGTTTTTGCCTATGGCATTGGCGCCGAAATCAACGCTCAGATCAATAAACTCCATGATTTGGGCATTCCTGTGGTTTTGGTTGGGGAATATCTCGAACAGTCTCCGCTCGCGAAGGCAGAATGGATCAAATTTTTCGGTGCATTTTACCGGAAAGAGGCGCTGGCCGACACTGTTTTTGAAAAGCTCAAAACCAATTACGAAGCGATAAAAAGAACGGTTGCAAAAGTTCAGAACAGGCCCTCTGTCCTTACCGGTTTACCGTTTAAGGATACCTGGTGGATGGCCGGAGGCCAGTCCAACCTGGCTGTTTTGATCAAAGATGCAGGCGGAAAATTTTTATGGCAGGAGAATTCTTCGAAGGAGGCATTTCCCGTATCTTTGGAAGAGGTTTTTTTGCGTGCGGCAAAGGCTGATTTTTGGATCAACTGCAGCAATGTGAACAGTATTGATGAATTAATGGCTTATGATACCAGATTTTCCGAGCTCCCTGCTGTAAAAAACTCACAGGTTTACAACAACAACCTCCGCTCGACACCCGGTGGCGGCAATGATTACTGGGAAAGCGGCGTTATCCATCCGGATCTGATCCTGTCGGACCTGGTGAAGATTTTCCATCCGGAATTGTCTGTAAATAAAGAGTTTCACTATTATAAAAAAGTGGATTAAATT
>JAMDDG010000360.1:697-9624 GCA_023488865.1 Bacteroidota bacterium
CGCTTAATGCCCGTAAAGAGAGGTCACGCTTAACCACGGAAGCCGTTGAGCGGTCCCTGTAGCCAATCGAAACTTCTTTACATTCAACAAACAACTCTTCCTTCATCCCAATTTTATTATTTCCGATCCGGTACCCTCGACTCCGGTCCCTGAGCGTAGTCGAAGGGCTCGATTTCCGATCCGGTCCCTGAACTTCCGGTCCCTGAGCGTAGTCGAAGGGCGATTTTGGAATGGGGCAGGATTTTTTCTACTCTTTATCGTGCTGCTCCTGTTTTTCATTCTTGATCTGCTGATAGGATCGGTCCCTATTTCCCTATCTCAATCTATTTCAACTTTATTTCATCCTGCTACTGCTGATCCTCAAATCGCGGCCATCCTTTTTCAATTCAGGATACCCAAAGCAATTACTGCCGTGATGGCAGGTGCGGCGCTTTCTGTGGCTGGGTTGCAAATGCAGACCGTTTTCAGAAACCCTATCGCCGGCCCCGATATTCTGGGCATTAGTTCCGGCGCAAGTTTGGGCGTCGCCCTTTTTGTCCTCTCCACCGGCTGGATTTTCAAAGGGGCGCTTCTTTTTTCGATAGCAGGTTCCTGGGGCATCGTACTGGCAGCCTGGTTAGGTGCCGGATGCATGATGTTGCTGATTGTCCTGATTGCATCGAAGTTGCGCGACTTGATGACCGTATTGATCCTGGGTATTCTGATTTCCAGTGCGATCCTGTCAATCGTCAGCGTCTTACAATATTTCAGCAGCGAATCGTCGCTCAAATCATTCATCGTCTGGACCATGGGAAGCCTGGGGAGCACTACCCGCGACCAACTTTGGGTACTTGTCCCTTCTGTTTTGGCCGGGCTGGCCGTGGCGATGCTTTCGGCCAAATTTCTGGATGCATTTTTATTGGGAGAAAATTATGCCAAAAGTATGGGGATGAACCTTCGTCTGGCCTATTTGCTGGTTTTTGCTTCCACCTCTATTCTGGCGGGAAGTATCACCGCTTTTTGCGGTCCGATCGGTTTTGTCGGGATCATTGTACCCCATTTGGCGAGGAAATTCTTTCGTTCCCCGCTACACGGACGGCTGATATCGTCAACCATGCTGCTGGGGGCTGTAGTGATGCTGATAGGTGATCTCATCTCCCAACTTCCCGGCTACGAAACGACCTTGCCGATCAATTCGGTTACTGCCTTGTTGGGCATTCCTATCGTGATCTGGATTATTTTTCAGAATAAAAAAATAGGGGCACTCTGATCGTAAATAATAAAATTGGGATGAAGGAAGAGTTGTTTGTTGAATGTAAAGAAGTTTCGATTGGCTACAGGGACCGCTCAACGGCTTCCGTGGTTAAGCGTGACCTCTCTTTACGGGCATTAAGCGGCGAAATGGTTGCGCTGATCGGTGGAAACGGCATCGGAAAGAGTACCCTTTTGAAAACCATTGCCGGATTTCAACCCCCTCTTTCCGGCGAACTATTAATTCACCAACGATCAATTTCAAACTTCACCACAGCTGAATTGGCCAAAGAACTGAGTTTTGTCTCTACCGGGATCGTCAGGGTGGCCAATCTAACCGTCTGGGAAATGGTGGGATTGGGCAGGTTTCCCTATACCAGCTGGTTTGGACAATTGGGCGAAAAGGATGAAGAAATCATGGAAGAGGCCATCCGGCTGGTGGGACTTTCAGGGTACGAAAACCGGCTGATCAACCGGATTTCGGATGGAGAACGCCAGAGGGCAATGATTGCCAGGGCTTTGGCGCAAGATACCAGGATCGTGGTACTTGATGAGCCAACGGCTTTTCTCGATATTTCGAACAAATATGAGGTTGTGCGCATTTTGCACAAACTGGCCGATGAGCAAGGGAAATGCATTATTTTCTCCACCCACGAATTAAATACAGCCCTTTCTATGGCCGATCGTATTTGGTTGATGCTGGGTGACCGAGTAGTGGAAGGATTACCTGAGGAAGTTGCTGCCGGGGGAAATTTTGAGTCTTTGTTCCCCAACAACGGCCACCTGTTTTTTGACCCCGAAAAAGAAGATTTCCGTATCCGCAGGGAAAGAAAAGGTATCGTATTGCTTTCGGCTACCGGCCCGGAACAGATTTGGGCCACAAAAGCAATGGAACGTTTGGGTTTCGAAGTTCATCTTCTCCCCCCTTCGTCCCCTTCGTCCCAGTCGTCCCCTTCGTCCCAGTCCTTCCGTCCCTCAGTCCCTCCCTCTCTCCCTCTCGTCTCCCGGGAGGTAAACAGCTGGATCTTAAAGTCTCAAAACAAAACGGAGGAGTTCAAAACCCTGACCGAACTTTGCCGCGTGGTGAAAAAGCTCACGCTTCGACCCGGATCTTGAATACAACCTTTCTCACTATTTCCTGCGACAATGGATCTGCAATTCCGGTATGGAGGTCGGTTGGGTAATAGATCACAAACATGCCGGGCAAGAGTCGATTGAAAGAAGAGATACAATTGTAGTAAACACAATCTGTCTTCTCGTTGTAGACTTCCAAAACTGGTTGTGATTTTAAAACATCATGTCCCATCAGCTCTGACCCTGAAATCCAATATTGCAGGTCGATGTATTTACGGTGTCCTTCTAATCTGCATTCGTCAGTATTGGTACTTTCGAATTGTTGAACAAGCATCACCAAACGGTCACTGTCAATTTCGTACCTGCCAGGTTTGATTTTGGTGAGGTCATTGTTTTGGATATAATGCAGCGCATTGGCAATACCTATGCCCAAATGCAGGTAGCGCGCTGCATTTTCAATACTGTCTAAGATCATTGGTTAGTTATTATTGTGGTACTTTATCTTCTCGTTTTAAAACAAAAAGCGTACGCAAAGTTAATACATATCTGAAACGTTGTTATTTTTGGGGAAAATTTAGCATTTTGGGAAAAGAGCTGCTTACCGCCTATTTGAAACTGCATCTGGTCGTCCTGATTTACGGGTTTACCGCCATCCTGGGAAAACTGATCCAGTTACCTGCGCTCGAGTTGGTCTGGTACCGCCTGATACTTGCCATTCTCACTTATTATATCTATCTGAAAGTTAGAAAGGAAAGCTTGGCGGTCTCCCGGCGCACCCTGCTTCAGTTTTTCGGCGTGGGCACGATCATCGCCCTCCACTGGGTCACCTTTTACGGGGCAATCAAACTCTCTAATGTGTCGGTCACCTTGGGATGCTTTGCCACGACCGCCTTGTTTACCAGCTTTCTGGAGCCTTTTTTCTACCGGAAACGGATTAATTATCTGGAGGTGCTGATTGGATTGATCATCATTGCCGGCCTCTACCTGATCTTTCGCTTCGAAACCCGCTATACCTTAGGAATCGTGGTCTCTCTGATCTCTGCCTTCCTTGCCGGATTGTTCATGGTGCTTAACAGGAAACTGGTGGCCAACCACCGGGCTATTAGCATCAGTTTCTACGAAATGATCGGCGGGTTTATTGCTTTGACGGTTTACATGGCCGGATCAGGCAGGGGAATAACCACCCCGCTACTGCTTCCCACTTATTCTGATTTGTTCTTCCTGATTCTTCTGGCAACCGTCTGCACCGCTTTTGCCCTGACCATGCAGGTAGATGTGATGCAACACCTTTCCGCTTTTACGGTAACGCTTACCGTGAACCTCGAACCGGTTTACGGGATCATTATGGCCTTCTTTATCTTTGGTGAATCAGAAAGAATGACATCCGGTTTTTACATGGGAACGCTTCTGATCCTCCTTTCGGTCTTTGGTTTTCCCATATCGCAGCATTACCTGAAAAAGAGTAGGAAAGCTATTCAAATTGATTGATAACGCCCTTGTCCAACAGGTCAGATTCGATGTTCAGTTCACTTTCGAGGAACTCGTCCATCTCCTCTTCCGTGCCGAATTCGGCCACTAATCCATTGTACACAACAGTATATAAATCAGGTGCATGAAGGATTTTTAAACCGGGCAACTCGTCATTGAAGTCCTTCACGGGAAACCCAGGGTCAACACCCTCTTCCTTTTCCATTAGCTGCAGGTATTTGCAAAAATAATCCGTAGCCGGGAAAAGTTCATCCTGGATGTCTTCCTCTTCAGCACGGTCGTACATATCGACGATACTTATCCGGTAAATCTCCATAACCCCTTCTGAGTTAACATACAAAGCATCGGCGAAGGATTTTTCGGGCCGGTTCTCAATTTCGTCGAAAGGAATAGGCGTCACCTGGGCCAGAAACCTGGGACGGTGGGAGTGAAGGAGCATTTCGGTTGATTCTTCGTTGAGCGGATCACTGCAAATCAAAAATTTAGGCGTCTTCATGGCGTTCGAATTAATTTCTTTAGGTTCCAAAATTAGCAAGATTAATTTGGAAATGTGGAAATTTGAAAATTTGAAAATGTGGAAATTAAAATGATATTATCTTTATTTGTGAATTGTTCACAGTAGAGACGTTGCATGTACAGAGACGTTGCATGCAACGTCTCTACCGTCGCATTTTCACATTTCCAAATTTTCAAATTATGCTTCAGGATACCTACTTCTTCAACCCCACTTGCGAACCGGCCATCGCCAACGGATCGCCATACTATACGGCGCCTGCCAGGCTCCGGAAGTTGGAAGCCGATTTGGGCTATCTGCCGGGTTGGCTGGGGGAGGAGAAAGATCTGGTATTGGTTCAGGGTACTGTAGATCCCGGTTTTGAACTCAAAATGAAAAAGCTCGGGTTCAAGTTACCGGAATTTATCAAACTGGACCAAGCGCTGTCGGATGCAGCATGGATCGCCCAACCCAAGGGACGCCTTAACCCGTGGGGTTGGAGCCCGGCTCTCTATCAACTGTTTAAAAATGTATTGCCTTCTTACCAGGTTGGTTTTCAGCAATCCGCGGTAGCAAATTGGCTGCCGGATCATAAAAATCTTTACAGCCGCTCAACAGGGATCGGTTTGCTGGATCAAATGTTAGGGCAGGATGCAGCCGATTGGTTGCCCGGACGCAGGGAATTGCCGGTTGTTTGTACTACCCTTGTCCATATTTATGATGAAATTAACAAGCACAAAAAGGCGGTGGTCAAATCGCCATGGAGCTCCTCAGGTAGGGGATTGCTGCTTTTCCCCAACGTTGATACCAAAAAGAAGAACGACGAAGTGCTCTCCGGCATGTTGAACCAGCAGGGATTTGTAACTGTAGAGCCATGGCTGGATAAAGTGATGGACCTTTCTTACCAGTTTTTTTCCCTGGCAGGAACCATCAGCTACCGCGGACGCACCATTTTCGAAACGGATCAGAAAGGACGTTACATCCGGAATTTTCTGACGGACAAAACCGGTGCAACCGATGAAGTTTCTTCGTTTCTGGAAGCGCATGACGCAGAAGTCGTTTCCAGGTTACTGGGAGCGCTCTTGCAAAGCGGTTACGCCACCTTGTATGAAGGATGGATCGGGGTGGATGCGCTGATCTACCGATCGGACGAAGGAATCCTGAAATTTCACCCGCTGATTGAAATCAACGGACGGTTTACCATGGGCGCCATTGCTTTGAAAATAAAGGAATATCTTGCAGCGGGCTCCAAGGGGTTTATGCAACTGTTCTATTCCAAAACTGTCAATTTCCAATCTTTCTGCAACAAACAGGAGGCAGAGAAACCGTTGGTGATGGAAGATAAAAAGATCATAAGCGGTTTCCTGACGCTTACCCCACCTTTACCGGAGCATCATTTTGGGGCATATATGGATATTTCATGTTAGAGGAACTGGCGAGATATCTGAGGTATAAATCACGTCAGAAAATACAATAACAGATCATAGCCAACGATCAATTGTTCGTTGTTTCTCCCTGATTTTGCTGTACTTTTCTTTCTTTAGCTTCGCAGTTTCTTTTATTGTCTCGTCAATTTCCGATTTAACCCCTTGTGCATTCCAATTCCAAACCGGATTAAAAAGTTCCAATCTTCTTCTCAGCTCGGTTTTGAACTCCTTAGAAACTATATTTGGGATTCCAAAAACCTCATAATGTTCTTCCAATGGCAGGTAAAACACAAAACCAGTAAACATATCTCCATACTTGAAGTTGTGCTTCGAATATTGCCAAAGGTCAAAATGATCATTTCCAAACGGGGAATTCTTAAAATTGAAACCTATACTTTTGATGTTTAAAAACTTGAATGAAGCATCCCATTTTCCTAGCTGGATTGGAATTTCGGGGCTATCTGTATCAGGATTGTTCACAGGCAATAAAGCCCAACTATTCACTAAAACATTTGCCACTTTATCTTTATAAGTATCAAAAATAAGTCGACCAGTGTTGGGAATGTTAATTGTCTTTTCTCCCATTTGATTACTTACATCAAATTTAAAAGCGTGCCTGTAGTTCAAGATGACAAGACATTTTTTTCGGGATCCTTCTAATAATCTCTTGTTATACTGTTCCTTAAAATTACTTGCCATAATTGAGTCAAAATTGGGTTGTTTGTAAAACCAGTTTTTGTATTCTTCTGTTGTAGTGATATTTTTCCAACCCGGAAACTCAAAAGATAAAGGGTATAACTTAACAGATAAAGAATCCGTTATTTTTGAATTTAATTTATTGATTTCCTGAAGAAAGTGAAAGAAATTATATTTTTCCCAAATTGGGGTAAAGGTTAAGTTCCTGTAGAGATTAAGTAAATCATTGTTTCTTACTTTATCCGTCGAGTATCGGGTTTGGAGAAAAGTGTTTAGTTCTTTCTGTAACGAAACAGTTCCAACCTCTGTAAAAATAGCACCTACTTCTTTTATGAATCTATCATCATTAATTACCTCTAACAATAAATTGTACTGCGTAAATTCTCCATGATATCTTTCGCAGTATATCACAATATCGTGTGTTTCCCAAAGAGACAGAATGTAATCTTTGGCACTAATCTTCACAGAATCAAGGAATTGAATGTATGGCTGAATTTCTTTTTTTGGCAATTTATGTCCAAATCCTTGTAACGAAATCAAAGCAAAAACTATGACTAACAATTTTTGTATCATGATGTGCTGTTATTCTCCTCTTTACCAAATTTCTGATTTTTTTCTTAATGTACGGCCTTATTTCTTTCCAATTACTTAAGAATGATAAATTTACATTATAATTTTTAGATACCAAAATCGCCGAAAGGGAATTTTATTTTTTGAAAACGGCTTTCTGTTGCCTGTGCGTTGCCCGTCAGGGCATCTATCTCAATAGAAAGAGAAGCGATGAAATTGCGTTTCCCCGCAAGGGGATAGACCTTCACAAATTAAATTTATACGATAAATCCGGCTTGTTTTCGTTTATTCCCAATGGTGTTACAAAATTGCACCCTTCGCCCCTCGACAAGCTTGGGGACCGGCATTCCAAAATCGAAAATCGAAAATCCAAAATTTCTTTGCTATTGCTCTTCCTGCTCAATACTGCTTTTGATCCGCTTGAAGGTATCCTTCCGGGTGACCAGCATGGGAATGGCAACGCCGGCGGAGAGGGCGATCAGGATGAAAAATGCTTTCAACCCGTTGTTGGTCGTTTCGGCCAGCGTTTTCAGATAGGTTGCCGAATCGGTGGAGGTTCCCGCCAGCTCCATACATCCCAGCATCATCCGATAGGCAAATGCGCCCGGGACCATGGGTATTACTGAAGGGGTTGAGAATACGAGCGGAGGTGCTTGTTTGTTGTGTGCTGCGTAAACGCTGAGCACGCCAATCAGGGAAGCTCCTGCCAAAGAGGCCAGGGCGATATTGACTTCGAGGCCGAGCAGGAAAAATTTGGCCAACCCGCCCAGGGCGCCCATAACCCAGATCATCAGCAGGGTCCGCTGGGGAACGTTGAACAGAATGGCAAAACCGATGGCGGCAAATCCCGACCAGAAACCTTTTTCCAAAAGAGCGATGATCTCCATCTGTTTAAATATTAAATAGAAATTTGGCGCACAACAAACCCAGGGCAATGGCCAGCGCGATAATTAAACCGTGAATCCCCCGGACGATCCCGTTCTGGATATTTCCATCGATCATATCGGTAAATGAGTTGATCAACGGTACGCCTGGCACCAGAAAAAGGACGGAAGTGGCAAAAGCCAGGTCGGGAGAACTGCCGAATCCCAGTTTAACGGAGAGTCCAGATAGGAGCGAAGCGGCAAATGCAGCAAAGAAGATCGATACAAACGGGTTAAACCGATGCTTTAACGACTCCTGACGAACTAACACTCCGATGAAAGTAGCCACAAAAGTGACCACCAGCTCGATCCCTTTACCACCAAAAAGGGCACAGAAGGAGCTTCCTGCTAAGGCCACAGAAGAGAGAATAATCAGCCGGGGATAATGAGGTAAGGCAACCAGACGGTCAATTTCAGTGTTGATTTGAGGAATACTCCAGCTTTCTTCCACCACTTTCCAGCTCATCCTGCTGATTCCGGAAACCACGCGGAAGTTAACGCCATGCGGTGAAGTCCGCTTCAAACTGGCAATGAAGTGATGAGTCTCTTCGTCAATCACCTTCAACATCAGCGAGCGGTTCGTAATCAGCAGTTCAATGTTGTAGCCCAACGCATCCGCAATCCGGTTTACGGTCGTCCGCACCCTTCCGGTGCTCGCGCCCGAACTCATCAGCAACGTGCCCACGTTGAGCAACATGGCCTCTGCCTCCTTAATATTTTTATAAGAATCATCCATAACAATTCTGAAATGTGAAAATTGGGAAATGTGAAAATGAAGAACGCCACGGAGTTTATTTACTGATTTTTATGCGAAATATATACTTATAATCTTGCATCTGCTCTATCCCAATTTTCATATTTTCACATTTCCCAATTTTCCAATTGACTAGTCCGGTATTTTAATTTGTTCGCCCAAAAAATGGGGTTGTGTTCCGGTTAAAAGATCGTATGCCAACAGGACCCTGGCGCCAATTTCCCTCAAAATGACTTTGATCGCAGGTCTCCCTTTAAGGTCTCCTGCATTGT
>JAMDDG010000060.1 GCA_023488865.1 Bacteroidota bacterium
ATCCCTTTTGCATCCGGGACTTCATGGTTCACATGGTCAGAGAGATTTACAGTAGCCATAATAGAAGTTTTAAAAGTTTATACTGTTTTAAAAGTTTAAAAAGTTGCCGGTCCCTGAGCGAAGTGCTTCCTGAGCTCGCCGAAGGGTCGAAGGGAAGTGTTTGAAATGTTAAAAGTGATGCAAAATTATCTTTAAATACGCATATTCCGTCAATCAAGCAGTGATAATAGCTACTTTTATCGCGATCCAAATTTAAACTGTCAAAAAATGACAAGATTCTTCTATTTTATTACGATACTGCTTATCAGCGGAAGCCTGTCTGCCCAAAATCTGGCCATAAACAGCATTGCCCCTGTTCATCTCAATTTACCCGACTCTGTAAAAGTCAGGACCAACTATGCTGACAGGTCCGATTTTCATTTTAAATCAGCGCTTTTACCGGTTTCACTGGTCACTGCGGGTGTGATCATTGAATCTCTTCCCTCAAAGACCTATTTCAGCAAAGAGAGGGATCAACTGCGGGTACAAGACAGGATAAACGGTTTTAGGACAAAGGCAGAAAACTACCTGCAGTTTGTACCTGTTGCCGCGTTGTTTAGTTTTAAATTAGCCGGGATGAAAAGCAGGAGTGATTTGCTGAATCAGGCTATTATCTCTGCAAAATCAGAATTCTTGATGTTGGCCATCGTTTCCTCCATGAAATATGTTATTCATGATTGGCGCCCGGATGGGAGCTCAGATAATACGATGCCCTCCGGCCATACAGCCCAGGCATTTGTCTCTGCAACCTTGCTCGATATGGAATACCGGGATACTTCGCCCTGGATTAGTGTCGGAGGTTATCTGTGCGCCACGGCCACCGGCATTTTCCGTGTGACCAACAACCGCCACTGGGTTTCTGATGTACTGATAGGCGCCGGAATCGGCATCGCTTCCGTCAAAGTAGTTTACCTGACACACCGCTACCGGTGGAGTAAAATGTCATCGGCCGTGATCGTTCCCACACTTTATCAAAACGGCGGGGGAGTGGCTTTTGCGATGAAATTCTGATGTGTTGATGTGCTGATTTGCTGATTAATACCAACCTGATCAACTAATCAACTAATCAACTATCCCACCATCGGCCAATCGCTGTACTGTCCTTCGGCTTGTTCGATCACCTCTTTTAACAACCTGTCCAATTCGGAGAAAGGTACTTTCCCCTTCAGCTCTCTTTTGACTGCCAGGCGGATTGCGGCGCGGGCATCTTCTTTTTTGGCCCAGTCGAGCTGAAGGTTTTTCTTGACCGAAGCCACTACCTTGTGCACCAAATCCTGTATCGGACCGGCTTCATTCAGTAGCTTTTCGTTGGCCGACAACAGATCGTAAAACGCCAGTTCATCTTCAGTTAAACCCAGTTGTTTGATCCGGATATCATCATTCTTGAATTCAGCAGCCATGTCGAGCAGGTGCTTGATCGTTGCAATCGAATCCAGGCTGTTTTGGTGATAGCGGCTCAGCACCTTTTCCAGCTCCTCTTTCAGGCTGGTCATTCGACGGATGTTCTTGGACATTCTCACTTTCAATTCATCGTTGATGATGCGCCGGAGCAGCTCAATTTTGATGTTCTCGCTCCCTTTCTCTTTGACAATGGCCTGAAAACGGTCGTCGATGATCGAAATATCAATTCGGTCCAAATCGTACATCGCAGCCAGATCAACAATCTCATGCGATTCGATGGATTTGCTGATCAGGTCTTTGATCCTCTCGTTCTTCATCCGCTGCGGACCGGGAGGAGTTTTGATCTTCCGTATCGTATCGCGAATCCGCTGGATCATGCCTACCTCTTCCTGGATGGCCCATATCCGCTGGTCGGAATTGGTCATGGCCACCAGCTCTGTCAGCTTCCGTTCTTCACGCAAAAAGGCGTCTGTCACTTCATCCGATTGCAGCAAATCGTTCACGAGACCATTCGACCATTTCAACAGCTGGAGATTGGTCATTTTGTTGATCGCAGGGAGGTCAAAATTTCCCAGCAGGTTCATCACGGTAGCAAATTGCTCCAGGCACAGCGCAACAGCGGCATCCAGGTCGATGGTGGGTGATCCCTCCCCGCCACCACTGGTATATTTTTTGGTTGCAGCTGCCAGAAACCCTGAAATACCTATAAAATCGACCACCAGACCATTGGGTTTGTCCTCAAAAACCCGGTTCACCCTTGCAATGGCCTGCATCAGGTTGTGCCCTTTCATGATTTTATCGATGTACATGGTATGGGCGCAAGGGGCATCGTAGCCGGTCAACCACATGTCGCGGACCACCACAATCTTCAACGGATCGTCGGGTGTCCGGAAACGCTTTTTGATGGCATCCATGGCATCCTTGGTCCGCACATGCGGATTCCAGGCTGCGGGATCTTTGCCGATGTTACTGGTCATGATCACGGCGATTTCCGGGCAACCGGACAAAACCATGAGGGCATCGTACATTTTCACACAGTTACGGCGGCTCATGCAGACGATGATCGCCTTGCCGTCCAGCGATTTTGTGCGTGCCTGGTAATGGGTCAAAATATCGGCGGCCACCCGTTTAACGCGGTCTTCGGCGCCTGCAGCATCTTCGATGGCGGCCCAGACGGCATTGGGGCTCTCCTCTTCAACTTCCGAAACCTCCTCCAGCTCGGTCAGGTATTTTGCTTTGATGTTCAAAGGCACCATCTTGGGTTCGTAGTAAATCGGGACCGTGGCGCCATCTTCAACGGCCTGTTTGATGTCGTAGGTATGGATGGTTTTCCCGAACACCAGCTCGGTATCGGCATCTTTGCCATCGACCGGCGTGCCGGTAAAGCCGATAAACGAGGCATTGGGAAGCGCCCTGCGGATGTTTTGCGCGAAACCTCCGTCGTTGAAACCGTATTGGGTGCGGTGCGCCTCATCGGCCATCACGATCAGGTTGTATCGCTCCGACAGCACCGGATGCTCCACCTCTTTTCCAACTTCCAAATCCTTTAACCTGAATTTTTCGATGGTAGTAAAGATCACCCCGCCGCCATCGGCGCTCAGTAGTTCGCGCAGTTCGTCGGTGGTTTCGGCGTGTTGCACGTCGCCTACCAGGTCTTTGCAGAGCACGAAATTTTCGTAGAGTTGCTGGTCGAGATCGGAACGGTCGACCTGCATCAGGATGGTGGGGTTTTTCATCTCCGGCAACTGGCGCAAAATCCCCGTCAGGATGGCCATGGAGATACTCTTGCCTGAACCCTGGGTATGCCAGATCACGCCCAACCGGCCATCGCCCTTGGGTTTGATGTTTTTGAGGGCGCTTTGCACTGCCTTGAAAATTCCCCAGTACTGGTGGTATTTGGCCCCTTTCTTGATGATCTTGCCGTTGTGGTCTTCGTGGAAGATGAAGTTTTGCAGGTAATTGAGCAGTGTCTCTTTGGGGAAAAGGCCGTGAAGCAAGGTTTCCAACTGTAAATCTTTATCTTGTTCAATATCATTACCTTGAAGGCTCTTCCACGGGGCAAACCACTCTTTGGAGGCGTTGTACATGCCGTGCAGGGCCTCCATGCCGTCCGAAATGACGGTGATGGCGTTGTACACAAACAGTTGCGGAATATCCAGCAGGTAATGGCCAATCTGGCGGTAGGCATTGTCGACATCCACCTCCGGATCGAACATGTTTTTAAATTCGAAAACCACCAGCGGCAAACCGTTGATAAAGATGAGCAGATCGGTGCGACGGGTGTTTTTGCCGATAATGGTGACCTCGTCGGCGCAGACAAAACTGTTTTTCTGCGGCTCATGGTAATTGATGGGGTAGAGGTGCCTGGCCTGCTCCTTGCCGTGGCCGTCTTTCCAGGTGATGGAGATGCCCTGGGTGAGTTTGCGGTGAAAATCGCGGTTGCGATGGTCGAGGTCCATCCCTTCGTGCTGGGTGAAGAGGACCATGGCCTCGTTGATGGCCGTTGCAGGAACACCGGGATAAGTACTTACCAGGAAGCTCCTTAAATCCTCTTCGAGTACCACTTTCTTCAGGTCGCGGTGCAGCGAATTGCCCTCCAGGTGGGTGTATCCCAGCTCCTGCAGGCATTCGATAGCGGCATTTTGGACAGTCAGTTCGATCATTTCCGTCATAGCAGGTCGGTTTAGGTTTGGGCGAAATCTTTGACACGCACCTCCCCGCTGATCAGTTTAGGCAACAGCGTATCGCGGAGGGTGGTGAGGGTTTGGTTTTCAATTAAATTTTGTTCTATGCTATTGTACAGTGCTTCTAATCTTTCAAATACTTTCAAACCTTTTAATGGGGAAATAATTTTGAGATTCTTAATTATTTCTTGGCTAATATTTTGCTGTGCGGAGCCTACGGCTTGATTTAATATCTCTGTTTTGTAATACCTCAAATAAAGAAAAACATATATATAGGAAATGTCCTTTTCAATTATTCCACAAATTGCCTGATTACATGTTGCCTCGATAGAAAGAATGCTTGATTCTCCAACTGTTGCACCATACATGGCTATAAGTACTGATTTTGCAGGAATTAGTTTAGCAGATGATCTATTTAGGCCTAATTGAGAAATTTTTTCTTCTGTATCAATAACAAATGTACCATATAGTTCCTTCGATTTTACCCAAGGTATAAATCCACCATCATAATATTCATTTTTATTTCTGCTTGGAGTGCCACCGGATGTAGTTTTATATAAATCACCAACACTTTTCACTTCCCATCCTTTCGGGATCCTCCCCAATTCAGAATCAACGAATTCGCCCTCGCGGAAGGGGCCAAAATCGACGAACCAGTGTTTGTAGAGGGCCATGGCCATCTCTTCGAGGGTTTTGTTGGTTTGGAGGTTGTTTTCAATTTTGTCGTCGATGGCCGAGAGGATGGAGGCGATGGCGGTTTGTTCGGGTAGAGGGGGGATGGTGAATTCATAATTTCCTAAACTATTCCAGTCGGCTCGAGGCATTTTCGTTCCTGTACTTGTTTCAATTGCCTTATCTGTAAATTCCTGATTTTTTATGATTTGATACAAATATTCTTGAGAGATCAATACTTCATTCTTAGATTTAATAACCAAAATATCTGTCGAACAAATTCCTTCAAATCGGGGACGATATACCTTTTTGAAATAAGGTCTTATTTTCCCATAAAGAATGTCACCGTTTAGGAAAACAGATTTATTGCTCGTTGCATCAGTTGATTTTCCAATTCCTTCAAGCAAAAAATTTCCTTGCCCGATATGTTCGAGGCCAATATAATGTTGATTTCCGAATTCATTTGGTGCAATATTTTTCTTGCGCAATGTTGCAATTTCTGATAATTTATATGTTTTCCAATTCTTCGGCATTCTGTTTGTTTTTCTGCAATTTATAAAAAATTTGTGGTGGGTGCACGGTAGATAAAATTCATGAATTTTATCTACACGCCCCTGCCACCATTATTGCCAATATCGTTATATCCCCGGTCACCATTGGTTCCGGTATCGTCGTCGTCCATTGCGCCAATATTGCCGGTACACGGTAGATAAAATTCATGAATTTTATCTACAACCCCCTGCCACGATTGCCGCCAATATCGTTATATCCCCTGCCACGATTATTGCCAATATCGTTATATCCCGGCCACCGTTGGTGCCGGTATCGTTATCGTTCATTGACCAATATTGCCGGTATCACGGTTGATAAAATTCATGAATTTTATCAACAACCCCCTGCCACGATTGTTGCCAATATCGTTATATCCCCTGCCACGATTGCCGCCAATATCGTCAATACCACAATCCATCACCACCATCGTCATTGCAACGACCACCATTTGCATCATTGAACGTATCATCCTCCCATTTTGCGGGGTTGTTGATAATGTACTGTTGTATCCGGTCATATTCGTGGTTGTTCCGAATGACGTGGTCGTAATAATCGTATTGCCAGGTTTGCCGGCCGGGTGTTTTTCGCAATATATTGATCTGTTTGGATGTCAACGTTTTGAATTTGCCCTCCAACAGGGGGATCAACATTTTGCGGCGCATGCGACGGTATTGTTTGATATCGATTTCGGTGGGTTGTAGAGAAAATTCATGAATTTTCTCTACAGCGTTGGCATCCACGCGGCCCAATGTGATAATACAATGCACATGGTTTGGCATGATGACCCATTCGTCCACCGTGGCACGTTTGTTATAATTGCCCATTTGCAGGAATTCGTTTTTTACGATTTCGCCGTATTCGGATAAATGCATTTCGCCATTGATAATTTTGCCCAAAATTGCTTCGCGGTCCTCAATACACATGGTAATAAAATATCCGCCCGGGGCAGAATAATCCCAATATTGCCAACGGTTGGGTTCGATGCGGTATTTGTTGCGGTATTTTGTGGGCATAGGGAATGGGTTTTGTTGTAGAGAAAATTCATGAATTTTCTCTACAACGGTATGGTTACAATAAATCAAAATTGTCAATTATCCGTTTTTTCAAATCGTCCCCTTTTTCAAATTGCGCCAGCAATTGGGTTTTCAGGGTTTCCATTTTGTCTTCGAAAAGGATTCCATCGTCCTCTTCGGCTTCGGTGCCTACGTAGATGCCAGGCGTTAGTTTGTAATCCTGCTTTTGGACTTCGGCAATAGAGGCGGCTTTGCTGAAACCATCGATGTCGCTGTAGTTATTGCCGGTGGTTCTCCATGCATGATAGGTTTCGGCTATTTTGCTGATATCATCATCGGTGAACACCCGCAATTTCCGACTGGCCATAGTGCCCATTTTGGAAGCATCGATAAACAATATTTCGTTGTTCCGTTCACGGTGGGTGCCATCCTTGCCATCGCGGTTTTTGCTGAGGATAAACAGGCAGGCAGGTATCCCGGTAGTTAAAAACAATTTGTCTGGCAAACGGACAATGGCATCAACCATGCTTTTGTCGACCATGTGCTGGCGCACGTTGCGCTCGCCTTTGGTATTGGAGGTCATGGCACCGTTCGCCATTACAATACCGGCAGTACCGGTATCGCTCAGGTGGTGCCAGAAGGTTTGCATCCACATGTAATTGGCGCTGCCATCGGTGGTAAACTCCTCTTTGGGACCAAACAGTCGCGGGTCGCCATCGGGCAGATCCTCGGGGTGCCAGTTGCTCACGTTAAACGGAGGATTGGCAATCACGTAATCTGCTTTTAATGTTGGGAATTTATCATCCAGCAGGGAGTTACCCATTTTAATATCGAAGGATAAATCCCTCAGCATAAGGTTCATCAAACACAAACGCAGGGTTTGGGCGGTCATCTCCTGTCCGTAAATGGAGATGTCGCTTTTGTTGCCGCCGTGTTCGCTGATAAACCTTAAGCTCTGAACAAACATGCCGCCACTGCCGCAGGCAGGATCGAATATGCGTCCTTTGTAGGGTTCGAGAATTTGCACCAGCAACCGAACAATACTGCCCGGTGTAAAGAATTGTCCGGCGCCTGAGCCTTCTGCCATCGCAAAACGGCCAATGTAATATTCATAGATTCGGCCCAGGATATCGCTTTCCGGGTTTTCCTTTTCCGAGAACTTCGGGTGCGAAAGCAAGTTGATAATACCGCCGGTTTGCTTGGGTGATAATTCGCTTCGCACAAAAATACGGGGCAGCAAGTTGCCGAGCTGTGGGTTGTGTTCCGTCAAAAGATCCTGGATCACCTCAAAAGCATCATCTACTTTAACCTTGATGTCGTCCTGCCCGGCATTGTCTTTCAGGTATTGCCACGAAGCCGTTTTGGGTATTTTCAGGGTATTGCGGGAGCGGTATTCATCGGGATCGTCCAAGATATATTTTATTTCTTCCCTATCTGTTGTGTAATAGGCAGATCCGGTGTCTTTGAGCAATCCTTTCAATTCATCATGGACGATGTCGTACCGTTCACTCAGGTGTTTCAGGAACACGAGCGGTAAGATGTAGTTTTTATAGTTGTTCTCCGAAACCGCGCCCCTTAGTTCGTTCGCCGCGTCCCAGAGTTCTTTTTCAAAGTCGATGTCTGCTTTTGCCATTCAGTTAGGTTGTCAATATTTTTCATAAAAATAGTAATCCCGATGGAGTTTTTCACATCAGGAACCAAAAAAACAGCTCTCTTCTGCCGATGTTCTATTCATCCGTTGCCACGTGCCCAATTTGACTTTCTGATAACAATAGATTATCTTTGTTAAAAAGGGAAAGCGATGACAAGTTTACAAATGTCCGAATTGCATAAATTATCTGTAAAGGATAAAATGAAAGTTGTTCAAACTTTGTGGGATGATATTGCGGAAGAGCAATCTATTGAGGAATTTCCCGAAGCACATAAAAAAATTCTTGACGAAAGGATTCAGAAGATAGCTGCTGGTCAGGCCGTTTTTAAACCATGGTCAGAAATCCATAATTAAAAAATTTCCCTACGGCATATATTACACGGTGTTTATGGAGACAAAAGAGGTTCAAATTGTTGGAATTATTCATTTTGGAAGAGACTTAAAAATATTGAAAAGAAGAGTTTAGATCCGCATTTCCCAATTTCCACTGACCTTCATTTAAAGCAAAACCTCCCCGGTATAATCCCTGCCTTAAACGTGTCGATCAATCGACCGGATGCTGAAAACCGGGAAATTGTCCCTGCTTGCTGGTAATCAAGTGCGTCGCTTACATAAATATCCCCGTTGACAGGATCAATCCCTAACCCGTACAACAGCGTAGAATTTAGGGAAATAAAGGGTTTGTCAGGTAATTGACTGGCTTCGACGGTCATCTTCCAAACTTCATTGCCCAATAAATAAAAGAGATTTTCCCCCTTTCCATCAATGTTCAGTTTCACCGGTTTTGCCTCTGCGGGAAAGCTAAAACTTTGTTCAACCTTCCGGGTTACCGGATCAATCCTTTGAAGTTGTGCGATACTTTTGGACGTGTTTCCCGGTAGGGACTGACACAACACCCATATTTTATTGTAGCGGTCCAGAACGATGCCACAAGGTTGATCTCCCGTAGTAATTTCTGCTGTGACCTGATCCTTGTCAATATTCACAACCAGCACAGTTTTATCGCCCGACCAACAGGTCACAAACAATTGGTTGTCCAACCGGACCATTTCCTCCGTGGATGCGTGCGAAGGGGTCGGGATCGCGCCGGTTACCTGATTGGTCGCTGGATTGATGATCGATATCTTTCCTGCATATAAGTCTGTTACATAAGCCTTTTGATCATTCACAAAATGAATAAACCGCGGCGAAGTCAGTCCGGTAATTTTGCCGGTATATTTCCCGTTTGCGGGATCGATCACATAGATTTTACCTGAATTGTTGACCACCATATAGCCCCTTGATTTCCAAATTGTCATTGATTCTGCAACATCGCCCAGCGGCAAACCGTTCACTTGATAAAAAAGATCATTTTGAGCCGCTCTTTTTAGCGTATCATAATAGGTCAGTGTGGCATTACCGTACATGAAATTTCCCTCATTGACCACAAAGAGGCCTCCTGTCGCGAGCTGAATATTTCCCTGTTGCAGGTGCTCTTTCACCCACTGGTCATCTTTCATACAGCCTGTCAGTGAGATAAGCAGGAGAAAGAGGGTTAAATTCCGGAGCGTAAGGGTTATTTTTCTAAAAATCATAGCGCAATACAAATTGAAAATTTCT
>JAMDDG010000113.1 GCA_023488865.1 Bacteroidota bacterium
TTTGAATCTCTCAATACGATGCAGTCTGAGATGCTAAACGTCTGTAGGAAAGCCAATCAGATACTTCTTTTTTCACCCACCGGGTCAGGAAAGACCGTCGCTTTTCTATTGCCGGTCCTGGAGATAGCTTCCAACCGGAAACCAGGCATCAGGGCCATGATTGTTGTTCCCTCCCGGGAGTTAGCTCTTCAGATCGAACAAGTATTTAAGTCAATGGGAACTGGTTTAAAAGTTTCTGCCTGTTACGGCGGACACAAAGTGAAGACCGAACTCAACAATCTACTGGAAGCTCCTACCCTTTTGATTGGGACACCGGGACGAATCTTATACCATCTCGAAAAGGGGAACATCAATCCGGAAACAATTTCTCTGTTAATTTTTGACGAGTACGATAAGTCGTTTGAATTTGGTTTTGAAAGGGAAATATCGGCGATTTTAAAGCATATCCCTAAGCCTGAACAGTTGATTCTTACTTCAGCTACCCAATCAACTTCAGTGCCTGATTTTGTCAATATTAACAATCCGGTTATACTTGATTATAGCAGCAGTGTCCAACCTGTTGGATTAACGATTAAAGTGGTCCGGGCAGAAGAGAAGGATAAGTTGAGCCAGCTTCTAAAACTTTTGAAAAGTTTTCAGAAAGGTCTTACCCTGGTATTTTGTAACCACCGTGATGCGGTGGAACGAATCAGCTTACTGTTGAATGAAAACGGCATCCCGCACAACACATACCACGGCGGATATGAACAGCAACAGCGTGAAAGAGCATTAATCAAGTTCAGAAATGGGAGCAATCCAATTCTTGTAACTACCGATCTTGCTTCCAGAGGACTGGATATCACAGATGTACAGAACATCATCCACTACCAGTTGGCAAAAACTGAAACCGTTTTTGTCCATAGGAATGGTCGTACGGCAAGGATGGAAAATGAAGGGACTGTATGGATTTTGCTCTCGTCAGAAGAAAATATCCCGGATTACGTACCCGGATCCAGCATTGAAACGAAACTGGCTGATAACCAAAATCAGATACGACTTCCCTATTTCTCGACGCTTTATTTTGGGGCCGGGAAAAAAGATAAAATCAGCAAAGTGGATATTGTCGGACTATTGATCCAAAAAGGTAACCTACTCAAAGAAGAAATCGGGCTAATTAATATTCTTGATTATGAATCATTTGCAGCAGTACCTGCTTCAAAAATCAGAAAAGTGGTTTCGCTGCTGGAAAAAGAGAAAATAAAAAACAGAAAAATAAAAATAGGGATCTCAAACTGAGCTACCCTACATCCGGAGAACCATCTTTGGTTTATGGGGCAGAGCCCGGTATAGGATGATCGCTTCTGATTTTGGCACCGTGATGACAATCTTCGGCATAATTGGATCACGTTTGAAAACAGAAAGCGCTTTGATCGATTTGTCAGTTTCACTTTTTACAAAACTATTTTTTAAGCTATCAATCCTCAATTTGTCTTCTCCCTCACTTTTCTCCGATTGTTGTATAACCAATTGAAGGTTGCGCTCGAAGTTCATGACAACATATACGTCTTCCGTTTTCCGGGCAGTTGGCAATGGTTCAAATTTGTTTGCTTCGATAGTATCCTTTGGGGCCTTCTTGACAAGGAATTGAACTTTTTCAATTGTTGCAACGGCATTTTTAAGTACAAAAGGTTGGGATATCCAATGAAGAAGCGCTTCGGTATGAAACATTTTAATGGAGTTGCTGATCCAAACCTTTTTTATATCGCTGTCGTGTAACGGAATGCCCTTCATCTCAAGCGTGGCAACCTTTTTAATCAGATCAAGGACCAGATAAATAGAATCCTCAGAAGAGAGATTATAACGGGATCTGAGTAAAGTCTCTGTTTTCTTTAACTCAAAAAGCTTTAACAGATCATCTTTGCTGTAGGAAACAGATTCATCAGGCCCGGGACTGTTTTGGACCTTAGTTTCCTCCTTTTTAGCGCTTTTAGCTGTCTTTTCATTTTTCTTAGGGGTATTGTCTGCCTTTCCCGATTTCTTTGCATTGTTATCACCTTTTACCCCGGTTTTTGGCATGACTGCTTCAGGCAATGGATTTTTTGTGGCAACCGGCAGAATGACCGTCATTGTCAGAACATAAGCAGCGATCAAAATCAACAAGGTAGTGACTGACCAGAAAAGATATTTTTTTGCCATGTCGAAAGATTAGTAAATAAATACTTTTGCCCCTTTATCAAGGCTATTAAAAATGACTTCAAGATCTGCAGCCCCCAAACGTACACATCCATGAGTGACCGGTAAGCCAATAAAACGCTGGTATAAGGTTCCATGCAGCATATAACCATCGCCAATTGATAACGCATAAGCGCCCAGTGTTGACTCGTCATACCGTTCAGAAGCGCGTGCGGATGGGGGCTTTACGCCCTCTTCAATAAAAGCCCAATCCGGTTTCACCCAAACAGGGGATTTTCTTTTCAGCAGGACAGAAAACATCCCTTTGGGTGTTTTGAAAGGTTTTCTAGTGCCATTCGGATAAATCAATATTTCATCCTTTCCAGTCGAACAAAACCCTGTACGAATAGTGTCTTTGGAATTGCGAAGTACAAACCTGTTTTCGGTTGTATTGATCAAAATGTACGGTTTATCCGGCATCAGGTCATTCAGCTTGCTTTGCAACTTGGCAATATTGGATTTACTGCTCTGAATTTGTTTATCTATATTTTTGATACTGACCTCTTTGGAGTTCAATGTCGAGGTAAACCAGGATTTAACTCCGTAGGCAGCATTCTGATATGCAGGGGTATACAATACAATTGTAGGTATCCAGGCACATATCAAAACAGGGATTATCCAGGGTACGTATTTTTTAAACCAACTCTTATCTTCAGCTTCCATCGCATTAAAGTTAATTAATTTAACAAATCTGATAATGAAACGGTGGAACCAACAATGGTGACCGGTGAACCAACTGATAATTTACTGTACAATTCATCAATTTTATCATCTGAAAGGGCCACACAACCCTTGGTCCAGTCAACTCCTTTTCCTCCATTTCCATGAATTTCGATCAAGCCGCCAATACCCCTGCTTTTAGGAATTTGGCCGCTTTTTCTGCGTGCCACATAGTTGGCACGGTCCTCAGCATTCGGGTAATTCAGCATCATTGCTTTGTAGTAGCCAGAATCCCGCGCACTTTTTTTTCTGGAGATCAGGTATCTGCCTTCCGGGGTGGCATTGTCGCCTGCATAAAGTTTATCTCCCATCCAGTTACTGCCAAACTCAACATCATACTCTTTGCTGAGTTTTCCATTGTAGTACAGAAAACCCTTGTGTTTAATCTTATCAATAACCAAAGCATAAGATTTCGTGTTGGCGGAAGTTGCAATAGTGCTTTTAACCCATTGCTGCCATTTTGAGAACTTGGCGAAGTATTCTTTTAGGTGGGCATTTACCTCTGCATCCGCATAGCTGATACGGGATTTACCTTCGTTTAATTTTTGATTCGCTTTTATGAAATCACCTTTCTCGAAAGCATTTAAACTCTCTTCTACCGAGAGCTTTCCGAACTCATAATCTTTTCTTGTTTGAATTCGTAAAGGAAGTTTAACAAAAAAATCGTGGTAACTGTCCAACTTCTTTCTAAGCAATTCGGTTTCTTTTAAAAACCTGGCTTTCTGGGTATCCTTATTGGCCCCGGTTGAATTCCGGGCAAGTTCTGCTTTGAGAATTGCAAGCGTGATCAGCTCCCTGCTTTTTGAAAAATTACGTTTAAAAAATATTTTTTCATTTTGTCTTTTTAGTTCAATGAATGCATATTTATAATTTGTCTCTGCAGCCTGATAATATTCAGGAGCGTAAACATCGGCATTAACTTTCTTGGCCTTGGCCAATATATCGTTGCACTTATTGAAATCTTCCATGGGCGGTTTGTCCATGAAAAGGATTAAAAGAACTAAAACGACCAGGGAAACAAGAAAGATTATCCCTGTTGAATAAAATATTTTTTTAAAAAATCCTGACCTCACGCTAAAGATAATTTAGTAGCACCTTCTATAAATACTTGTATAATGCATATTTAAGAAAATGCACGCGGTTTTTCAATGATCAAACAATGCGCTATATCAATCAAACCTATTGGCAACAAAAATACCTAAAAAAAACCCCCGGAAATTCTCCGAGGGTTATTTCTTTAAGAATTTTCAAAAAATTCTTATTTCTTTTTTCCGCCTTTAGCTTTAGCGATAACGTCAGTCAACTCAGTATTGATGGCTTTAGCTTTCTCAACAGCTGGTTTTACTTTTTCAGAAAGGGTTAAGATATCGTCGTTGTTAGTCAAACCTGCAGAAACTTCAGTTAAAACAGTTTCAACAACGCCAATTTCCTGACCAATAGCTTCAACAGCAGCTTTTCCTTCTTTGCCTTTAGGGGCCTTTGCCAACAACTCTTTGTCAGATGCAATAGTTGTAGTCAATTCAGTAACAGCAGCAGTAACTTCAGCTTTTAAAGCTTCTTTTCTTGCAGTTGTTTCTTCTACTGCTTTGTTTGAAAGAGTAGTAACAGAAGCCAAAGTTGTTTTAGCGGCATCATAATTTCTGAACAATGCAAACTTTGCATTTTGCTCTTCAACTTGAGCAAGACCAGATTTTTGTGCATCAACAGCAGCTTGGAAAGAAGCAGCAACATAACGATCAGCACCTGCTTTTTTAGCAGCTTCGATAGCAACGTTTGCAGCATCGATGTCAGCTTGAGGGACTTTAGCACAACTTGCTAAAGAAACAACCAGAACACTAAGAGTAACCAGTTTTAATAATCCTTTTTTCATAACTTTGAAAAATAAATGTAATTAATGTAAATCAATGTTTTTGTTCAAACAATTTTAACTTTTAGACGCAAAGGTTTCTGAAAGTCACCGCAAAAATATGTTTTTTTTTTCAATTAGTCAAATTATCTTTACAATTCATTATCTAATAAAGAATTACGAATATTAAAAAATGATTAATAAATTGTCTGTGAATGATCTTCCCGATATCGAGATCATCAAAAAAATCAATCACGAACACAACACAAACCTTTTTGGAATCCTATATACCAGGTATTCATCCAAGGTTTATGAAAAATGCAACACACTTTTGAAAGATCCGGTATTGGCACAGGAGTTTGTTCAGGATATTTTTTGCAAAATTTTTGAAAAACTTTCAGATTTTCGCGGTGAATCCAATTTTTCGACCTGGCTCTATTCAATTACCTACAACCATTGCATAGAATATTTGCGCGTAAAAAAGAAGATGAACTATCCTGATTGGAACAGTTCGCACGAATTGCCTGACGTTATTGATGAAATTGATGAAAAAGAGATTAACAGCGACCGCTTGATGCAGATCATGGACCAGATCCACCCGGAAGAAAAAGCGCTCCTTACCATGCACTATATCGACAATTTCCCAATTGCGTATATTCAGACAGCCCTGAAAATCAGTGAAAGCGCTACAAAAATGAGATTGAAAAGGGCACGCGAACGGGTTGCCTATCTCTATTCCCAGAAATATAAGTAACAATTTTTGATTCAAGGTATTGTGACTTTTCATCGTTTATTCGTCAAAATAACAGTGAATGAATATCAGTCAGTAAACCCTGAAAATCTATTCTCAAAAGTGATATCTAATTACACATGAAGGAACTCATTCAAAAATATCTTTTTCGGATCAACAGTAATACACCCGGCAGTAAGATCCTGAATAGCTTTAAATTGCATTTCCCCGAAGCAACAAACATAGACTGGTCAATCGAGGAAGACGGCGTTTACGAGGCTATATTCAGGGTGAACGGTATCGAGCAAATTGCCTGGTTCGATAAATCCGGATCATGGTTAAAAACAGAAACCAATTACCCTTTGGGCATGCTTGATGAAAATATTCGCAAGAAATTGGAATTGTATGGTCAGATCATGAGTTCCATACTTATTGAGAGAGCCGATAGTGACTTTGGGTATGAGTTTATCATTCGCGATAATTTTCAGGTTCGCCACGTTTTTATTACCGATAAACAGGGAAATGTTCTGGATCGTCAAAATTTTGACGAGAACAAATTGAGGTAACGACAGAGATATAAGAGATAAGAGATGAGACATGAGATTGAAGAGCTTTGCATTGCAAGGCTTTTTTGTTTTATAAAAAATTAACCATTAATTATTCTTCTAATTATCAAAACACTATCATTCACACGCACTCATATCTCATATCTCTTATCTCATATCTCATATCTCATATCTCATATTTGTTATTTTTGTCTGATAAATCCAATGATCAGACGACCCATGAAGCGCATACCCTTAGTTATCACACTTTTGTTAACCAGTATTTTATCATTTTCGCAACTCAATACTGATCATTATTTCTACATTGCCCGCAGCAGAATCTATTTTGGTAACTATGTAAGCGCAATAGAAAACTTTAATATTGTTATTAAGCTAAGGCCATACCTTCCTGAACCCTACTTTTACCGGGGAATGGCCAAACTTTACATAGACGATTTTCGCGGGGCTAAAGCTGATTTTGATAAAGCTATCGAAATAAAACCCTATTATCCTGAAGCTTATATGTATCGGGGAATGGCCAATTACGAAATGAAAAATTTTAAAGAATCCCTGACTGATTATTCCAATGCTTTGGAATACAACAAGGAGGATCCCAATATATATAACAACAGGGGCATTACCAAAATTGCCATGGAAGATTTTGACGGCGCTATTGCTGATTATTCTAAATCAATTGAACTGAAACCCGGTACTGCCAACACCTATTTGAACAGAAGTTCCGCAAAGCAGATGAAGGGGGACCTTGAAGGTGCAATTAAAGACTGTGATACTGCAATTAGAATCAGGCCACACTTTTCCAGTGCCTATCTTGTAAGAGGCATTGCCAAATTTGAGAAAAAGGATTATGCAGGAGCTTTGAAGGATTATGATTTGTGCATCCGATTGGATCCTAAACTTTCACAGGCCTATGTAAACAGGGGTATTGTTAAACATCAGCTCAACGATTTAAAGGGAGCAATACTCGATTATGATATGGCCATACTGCTGGATCCCAATATTGCCACGGCCTGGTTAAACCGTGGAATTGCCAAAGAAGTTTTAAAAATACCCGGATCGGAAAAAGACATGGCTATGGCGGCCGATCTGGATCCCAAATTTGCAGCATTTAAAAAAAGACTGGATGTTGAAGAAGAAAAAGAGAGACAACGCCGTCAATACGGATTTTATCTGCCCAATCAAAATCCAAATCAGGCACAAAATAACCAATCCGGCAATAATAAAACTCAACAAACAAATAGTACAAATAACCAGGCTGCAACTGCACAAAATAGCAGTTCTTCGGTCTTACCTGATACAACAGCATATAAACAGGAAAACAAAAGCGGACCGGTTACACAGAACCGCAAAAGAAGAAATATTGTTGTAGATGAAGATGGTAAAATCTCTGAAACAGATATCAAGGATGGAATGGTACAAAATAAAAATGTCAAAATTGTCATGCAGCCGGATTTCATGATTTCTGTTTTCAACAAAGATTCGGTAGACTACGCCCGTCTGCAATATTATAACATGGAGATTGAAGCGCTTAACAATAAAAATAACAATGAACCGTTTCTGATTATTTCAAATAAACCTTATTCCTATCAAACTATTCACAATGAGGGATTTAAAAATTTGCTAAAAATTTGGAACAATGAAATTTCAGCCGATAAAAAAAATTCAAACGCCTATTTGAACAGGGGAATTATTTACGAGCAAGTTGAAAATTTCAATGAAGCTATAAAGGATTTTACCAAAGCGATCGGATCTGACGATCGCAATATGCTGGCCTATTTTTGTCGCGCCAATTCCAGGGCCAAAATGGTTGATATCATCCGTTCGCAGGGGTCGCTTCCGGAACCTGAAATACTCAATATGAGCGGAAACAAAACTACGATTGAAAATAAAACTGCAGAAGTCAAAATCCTGGATTATGAAGATATCATAAAAGACTATGAATCTATCATATACATGAATCCTAATTTTATATTCGCCTGGTTCAATATGGCCAATACAAAAATAAAAAAGCGGGATTATCTGGGTGCCATCAACGATTACTCCAAAGCCATTACTTTGGAACCTGATTTTGGCGAAGCCTATTTTAACCGCGGCCTGACAAGAATTTACATGAACGACCTTGAAGGTGGCGCGTTGGATCTCAGCCGGGCAGGTGAACTTGGTCTCACTGAGGCATACAATATTATAAAAAGGTACTGTAACTAATCCGAAATGTCTAATCAACCATTGGCCGAAAGATTAAGGCCGGTTTCCCTCGACGAATTCATTGGTCAGAAACATCTGGTAGGTGAAGATGCGGTTATTCGCAAAATGATCACTTCGGGAAAGCTATCTTCTTTTATTTTATGGGGACCGCCCGGCGTTGGTAAAACCACGCTTGCAAAGATCATTGCCAATACCTTGAACCGCCCTTTTTATATCCTAAGCGCCATTAATTCCGGAGTAAAGGAGATCCGCGACGTAATTGAAAAAGCAAGGAACAACCGCTTTTTCAGCGCGCAAAATCCGATTCTTTTCATCGACGAAATCCACCGGTTTAGTAAAGCACAACAGGATTCACTTTTGGGTGCGGTCGAACAAGGTGTCATTACCCTGATTGGCGCAACTACTGAAAATCCCTCTTTCGAGGTGATCTCCCCCCTCCTTTCCCGCTGTCAGGTATATGTTCTCAAATCACTCGAAAAAGAAGATCTGCTGACCTTGCTGGACCGGGCCATCAAAACAGATACCGACCTTTCCAAAAAAAATATTGTTGTTGCAGAGTTTGAAGCGCTGCTTCGTTTTTCCGGAGGAGATGCCAGAAAATTGCTGAATGTCCTCGAATTGGTACTGAATGCATCTGAAGAAGAAGAGATTATTATCACCAACAATCTGGTAACCGAAAGATTGCAGGAAAACCTGGCACTCTACGATAAAAACGGGGAGATGCATTACGATATCATCTCAGCTTTTATCAAAAGTATCCGGGGCGGCGATCCTGATGCAGCAGTTTATTACCTTGCCAGGATGCTGGAGGGAGGGGAAGATGTCAAATTTATTGCCCGTCGCCTGTTGATCCTATCCGCTGAAGATGTCGGCCTCGCCAATCCAAATGCCCTGTTGCTGGCCCAAAGCACTTTCGATGCCGTCCACAAAATCGGCATGCCGGAATCCAGGATTATTCTGTCGGAATGCACCATCTACCTGGCCTCCTCTCCCAAAAGCAATTCAGCTTATTCAGCCATTGATGAAGCTTTGGAAGAAGTCAAACAATCCGGGCATCTTCCCGTGCCCCTGCATCTGCGAAATGCACCCACCAAACTAATGAAGCAACTGGGTTATGGCAAAGAGTACAAATATGCCCACTCCTATGAAGGCAATTTTGTCGACCAGGATTTTCTGCCGGAGAAGATCAAACAAAAACGGTTTTACGTCCCGCAGGATAATCCGTCAGAGCAAAAAATTCTGGAGAGATTAAGACTTTGGTGGAA
>JAMDDG010000002.1 GCA_023488865.1 Bacteroidota bacterium
TTGCAGGACATTGGCCCCGCTTTTTATAGAGACTACATATTCAGAGGAATCCCCTCCGGTTACGATGGCTATATTTCTCATAATTTAAAACTGTGAAGGAAATGTGAAAATTGGAAAATGTGAAAATATGAAAATTAAGGAGGAAAGAAGTCCTGGAAAACAACAAAATCAGGCTAAAAGCGATATCCAACCACTCTTCACATTTTCACATTTTCCAATTTTCACATTTCCTAATTATTATTTTCCTCACGATTTGCGAGATAGTTTCTCCATTTCTCAATTACCACCCGCATATCCTCCGGCAACTCGGAATCGAAGATCATCTCTTCGTGGGTAACCGGATGGACAAAGCCGAGCGTTTTGGCATGCAAAGCCTGACGGGGCAGCAAAGTGAAGCAGTTCTGAACAAACTGCTTGTATTTTGTAAAGGTAGTTCCTTTTAATATTTTATCCCCGCCATACACTTCATCGTTAAACAGCGGATGGCCGATTTCTTTCATGTGAACCCTTATCTGGTGTGTCCGGCCTGTTTCGAGCATGCATTCCACCAGATTGACGTAGCCTAACCGCTCCAAAACCCGGTAATGGGTCACTGCCGGTTTACCGTGATCCCCGTTAGGGTAAACGGTAAATACTTGCCGGTCCCGTGTGCTGCGGCCGATATTTCCTTCGATGGTACCAGACTCTGCGGCAAGGTTGCCCCAAACAAGCGCTACATATTTTCGCTTGGTCGTTTTGCGGAAAAACTGCATGGCAAGATTGAGCTTGGCATGTTCAGTTTTAGCCACCAGCAACAAACCTGAAGTGTTCTTATCAATCCGGTGGACAAGCCCTGGCCGGGGATCGTCGCCGCCGTACAATGGAAGGCCTTTAAACCTGAATGCCAATGCATTGACAAGAGTTCCGCTGTAATTGCCATGACCGGGATGTACCACCAAACCCGGTGGCTTATTGACTACCAATAACTCTTCATCTTCGTATACGATATCCAAAGGGATATCTTCCGCAATGATTTTCAGTTCCCTCCGGGGATAGTCCATCACGACCGTTACCTCGTCGTTAGGCTTTACTTTGTAATTGGATTTAACCGGTTTGCCATTTACCAGGATGCTTTCTGCTTCGGCAGCCATTTGAATCCGGTTGCGGGAAGTACCTACGATGCGGTTAGACAAAAACTTATCTACCCGCATTAATCCCTGGCCCGGATCGGCGACAAACCGGTGATGCTCAAACTGTCCGGCTAATTCTTCGATCTCTTCCGGGAGGTCGGTATCATCAAAAAAGGTATCGTCGTTTATGTTCATAAGAGGTTGGGTGCCGTTTTACTCCTTTGTCTGGATGGAAAATACAAGGTTAACAGCGCTGCCAGCCGGTACAAAAATGGTTGAATCGGCCAATGGGAACTGGTTTATTACCCTTGCGGCCATAGAGTCGGAGTGGCTGGCCACTGAATTGTCGAAGACTATCGAGCCGGCTCTCAATTGTTTCAGATCCAGTAAAATTTGAGCTTCAGCCAAAGCCATTCCTGAAAAATCGGGAATGAAAGTCTCATTGCCTTCCCCGCTCCGGCCGACAACCAGGTCGATCGTTGCCCCATTGTCCAAACGGGATCCGGGTAAGAGAGGCATCCCATTATTTTTCTGTTCAAGTACCAGATCGTTGAATTCGGATGGAACGAATGCAACTTTGCCAAGGACAAACCCTTTGGATTCGAGCAGGACTTTTGCCTGGCGAAGTGAAATATCAGTTAAAGCGGGTACTTCTTCCTGCCCGGGGACAGAAGAAACCAAGGTAAGAAAGACCAATCTTCCGGATTTAATCCGGTGACCGGCGCCGGGATTTTGCATAAGAATGGTGCCAGGCTTTTTGCCTGCTTTGAATATGGAATCTTCCACTTCAAAACGCAAGCTCATTTTTTTTGCTACCTTTTGGGCTTCGGCCATGGTCATTCCTGAGAAATCCGGTAAAGCCAGGCTTTCTCCCCGGTGGGTGTACAAAGATAAAATTTGCATGGTGAGCCAAAGCAAAACAACGGTTAACAGGATTGCAACCAAAAGGTGTTTCCTGAATATTTTGCTGAGGATGAATTCCTTTAAATGCATGGACAAGCGTTGTGAAGTTGTTATGGTAAAATTAGAAATTTTTCTTTATCAGGGAATTGCTTAAAGTGGCTCAAGTAAGCTGAGAGAGCAGTGAAAATCGAGCACTTATTTGTTTTCGTTTAACTGCTTGTTATTTTTTATTTAGAAATTCAGATGCTGTCAATATCTTAGTCTTTCCAATTTTTTTAATGTCAAGCAAATCACTATCTCCTGTCAATAAGTAATCAGCTTTACTATCCTTGGCCAAGGATAAAAGGAAATTATCTTTCGAATCTCTGCACAAATTAATATTGGACACTACTTTGCAATAGATCCCATAAGTATCAAATAATTCGATTAGTTTTTCGATTTCATGCTTTGAAAAGTATTTTTTAAACTTTGGTCTTTGAGCAACTTCTATAAACTCGTCAATCAACTCCCGACTAAAGATTAATCTGAAATTTTTTTCGAAAATTAAGTCATCAATCCAAATGTAGTTCTTTGAAATTAAATAACTTATCCAAAGATTAGTATCGATAATTATTGTTTTATGCTTTATTAGCATATCTTTTTGCCCTAACTAATTCGACTTCCTTTGCTATTTCATCCAAATCAGGTACCGATTCAGCGTTTGAGCGCAACTTGGAAAGAATTTTTTTTAAATCAGTAATCCCTGTAGTTGATTTACTAATGTTAATCAACTTCATATCAGCTAAATCCTTAATTAATTGTTTTGCTTTAGGATTTATTATCTCAATAGTTATAGCTTCCATGGTTAAATTTTTACCAAAGTTACAAAATTTCCAAAACTTATGTTATTCGCTCGTTTTTCATGACAACAACATTTCCATAATTTTTAGAACTCCTCGCGCTTTAGTTCACTTCGGCACGTCTAATTACATTGTACAAAGTATCCCTTTCAACAGGAACTAGCCCTGCGCCATGGATCATTTCCGCCAGTTGTTCGGTTGAAGCAGTTGGCGACTGCTCTTCTGAGCCTGCCATCGAATAGATCCTGGTGGTATCATCAATTGTTCCATCCAGGTCATCTACCCCAAAAGCGAGGGAAAGTTGGGCTACCTGCTTGCCAATCATGGGCCAATAGGCCTTCAGATGAGGGATATTATCCAGAAAGATCCGGGATACGGCATAATTTTTCAGGTCTTCAACAGTTGTTGACTCTTCAATATGGGAAAAGCGGTTGTTGTAATGTTTGAATTTCAGGGGGATAAATGCATTGAAACCGCCTGTCTCGTCCTGCAGGGTCCTCAACCGGTTGAGGTGGTCAATCCGGTGGGTATAATCTTCGAGCAGACCGTAGAGCATGGTCGAATTGGTTGCAATACCCAATTGATGGGCGGTGCGGTGAATGTCGAGCCACGCTGCCGAGCCGGTCTTGTCGGGACAGATTTTGGCGCGGAGTTCCTCGTCAAAAATTTCGGCGCCACCACCGGGCATGGACACGAGTCCGGCATTTTTCAACAGCCCAAGGCCTTCCTTAATCGTCACGGAGGCAAAACGGCACATGGCATCGATTTCGACGGCGGTGAAAGCTTTGATTTGAACATGCGGAAGAATTTTTTTTATCCCGGTAAGCAGGTCGGCATAGAAATGGACGTCCCTGTCGGGATGAACGCCGCCGACGATGTGGATCTCCGTGATACCGGAAAGCTGACGGTCTGCAGCCATTTTTACCAGCTCATCGATCCCGAACTCCCAGCATCCCTCTTCCCCTTTTTTGCGGCGATAAGAGCAGAATGCACAGTGGTTAATGCAAATATTGGTGGGTTCGAGGTGTATGTTCCGGTTGAAAAACACCTGCTTGCCATTGATTTTATGCCGAACATGTTCGGCCAGAACTGCCAAATAGGGCAATGAGCCTTCACGGTAGAGAAGAATGCCCTCTTCAATAGAGATACGCTCTCCGGAAGTGACTTTTTCAGCCATCCGGATCATTTCGGTTGATATGCCTGATTGCTCAAAAAGAGAAAATAGGGTAGAAAACATGGCAAATGTTCATTTTTTATTAAGAAATATTTTTAACCCGATAGATTGCTTCGTCGTTCCTCCTACCAATGACAGATTTTTATTTTCTGTCATGAAACCGTTGTGAGACGATAACATTACGATCAAAATAGAATAAGTATAAAATTTATAATTAACTGTAAATCAACAGATTGCTTCGTCGTTCCGACTCGCAATGACGAAGCATCATTGTTGAAATTGGGTTACGGAAGGGAAGAAAGGGATGGCGGTTTGTTTACGTCTAAAATGTTTACCAGTCACCGCCATCCCTTTCTTCCCTTCCGTAACCGCTCTAAATCAACGAATCCGTCATTGCGGAGTGAAGCAATCTGTTCAGCTACTCAGAATCATAAACAAGGCAAAGGTACGGATTTTGTCAGATGAACCTTCCGGCGAAGCCTTAAAACACAAAAGGTAAAGAATCCAGTTCTTTACCTTTTGCCTATCACATTGGGATGGTTTAAATTATCTTTTGTGACTTGGCTCATCGGAAACGCTTAGTTTGTGACGACCCTTTGCACGACGTGCATTCAAAACGCGGCGACCGTTGGAAGTTGACATTCTCTCACGGAACCCGTGCTTGTTTTTTCTTTTTCTGTTCGAAGGTTGAAATGTTCTCTTCATCTCTGAAATATTTTATTAACGACTTTTCTCTTATTTAAGGAGTGCAAAAGTAGGATTTTTTTACATATCGTGCAAACAATTGGGTAAATAGTGAATAAATTTATATTTTGTATAAATTACCTGACAGGCAGATAGATTATTTTTTTGGTTTCAAAAAAAGGTTCTGAAAAGATTTTAGCAAGGTCAAAAACTTCAGCAGAAGCCCTGAAGGCGCTGAGCTCTGCTTCGAAATCCCCGCCTTTGAGATAGATGATCCCGTTAGGCAGCGCGTTTTTGGAATTGGGGGAGACATTCTTCCGTACCATCGAGACAAAATCGGGGAACGCGGTAACAGCCCTACTAACCACAAAATCGTACTTTGTTTTGATCTCCTGAATCCTGTTTTTCTGCGCTTTGACGTTGTGCAGTTTCAGTTGTCCGGCAATTTCTTCCACAACCCTGATTTTTTTCCCGATCGAGTCGATCAGCGTGAATTGGCATTCCGGGAAGAGGATGGCCAGCGGGATTCCCGGAAACCCACCGCCTGTTCCCACATCAATGATTGTTGTGCCGGCTTGAAACCGGATGATCTTGGCAATAGCCAGCGAATGCAAAATATGGCGCACAACTAATTCATCGATATCCTTCCGGGAAACCACGTTGATCTTTTCGTTCCACTCATGGTACAGCGGCCCCAACTCATCAAACTGACTGATTTGAAGAGGGGTCAAGTTGGGAAAATATTGTTTCAGAAGCTCCAAGTTAATGTGAAAATTTGAAAATAGGTAAATGAAAAATCAATTTGTAAATGTGAAAATGTGGAAATGTGGAAATTATGAAGATAGGTAGCAGCAACAATAAAGTTATAATAAGCAGGGATTTATAAGTAGTTATTTCATGGCAATTTACAGTCAACCACTTGTCATTTCCACATTTACACATTTACACATTTACACATTATTTTGCTATTTCGTTGTTCTTCAATAAATCAAAAAGCATTTCACGGGAACGGAATAGTTGCACTTTGACAGTACCCAATGGCAAATCCAGTTCTTTGGCGATTTCGTCATACGAATACTCCTGGAAGTAGCGCAACTCGAGCAATTTGCGGTAACGGGGTTTCAACTTGGCCACCATTCTGCGCAGGATCTGGGAGTTTTGGTCACGGATGATGCTCTCTTCCGGATTGTATCCTTCAGCCCTTGCGTTGTAATTATATTCGCCACTGACCTGACGGTCACCAAATGAGGGCTCCAAAGGTACCGTGATGGCCCTTTTTTTACGCATAAAATCGATGGCATTGTTGGAGGCTATGCGAAAAAGCCAGGTACTGAAAGCATATTGGGGCGTATATTGGTGAATGTTGGTGAAAGCTTTTCCAAAAGCCTCAATCGTCAAATCTTCGGCATCTGTCCGGTTGTTCACCATCTTAAGTAACATGAAGTAAATGGTATCCTTGTAGCGGCGCATCAGATCAGCATAGGCCCTTTCGCTGCCTTTTCGGGCAGCTTCCACCAATTCGATGTCTCTCCTGGCATTACCTGAAGGGCCCTGACTTATTTCCATTTTCTTTTTTTACCGTTGAATATTTGGTTGACAATAAAATAGCCATTGATCAAAGGTAGGAATGTTTTGTAAATCAACAACATGGGTAAGAAATTCTTTTCGCCCAATTTATTGGTTGCTACTGCGGTCCAGGTCATCTCGAAGATCATTAAGAACGCCCATACTCCCAGAATCCAAAATCTCCACGGGGAAACGATGAGCAGAAGGATAAGAGAAGCTGTAAGCAAAACCCGGCTTATCAGGTTTAGGGAACGAAAAAATCGTTGACCGGCAGAAAATTTACGTCTGAGCATCAGCTGTTTCTTCTTAAATTCCACCAGGTCGATCCAATCAACTTCACCAATGTAGGTAATCGGGGTTGTTTTGTCGTTGAAAACTACACTATTTTTCCGGTTTGCTATCTTGTTGATAAACAGTTCGTTTTCACTGAAAGGAGAATCGAGTACTGCCGCAAACCCCCGCAGTTCAAGAAATTTTTCGCGCCGGTAAGCTAAGTTGAATTCAAAAACAGGCATTGCTACGCCAAAAGCCTTTCCTGCCCCTGATAACAAATAGGAGGAGAAGTTTTCAAAACGAATCCAGCTTTTGTAACTTCCGGTAGCTTCTTTGAAGTTGATGTAACCGATGGAGACCTCTTTGTCTGGTTCCAGTCTTTGGGCATAATTTCGCAACCACTGGTTATTGCTGACCTGGCAAAGCGGGCTTAGAAAGACAAGCCATTCTTTGGAGGATGCCCTGACGCCAATTGTGATAGCAAGTGCGTTAGGAAAATCAGTTTCCTGAATAATACGGGAAGTTTTCAGGTTGCCATAACTGATTTTCATCTCTGCAAGCAACCAATCAGTACCGTCGGTTGAACAGTCATCAATTACTACAACCTCAAAATCCGGATAATCCTGGGAGAGAAGGGCCGGTAATAACTCCTTTAGATAGTCTTTGTAATTCCGGGAAGTGACAACGATGGAAACAGAAGGAAAAATTGGCTCTTTGTTTTTCTGCTTTCCGCTGAAAATGAATTTGATCAGTAAGATGAGATAAACCAATTGGACCATAAATGCCAACACAAAAATAAGCAGTCCGATTAACTCTTCGATCGAAAAATGCAATCCCCCAAGATCTATTGCCATATATTTAAACAAAAGTTCTCAAAAATACACAATGCGGCGGTAAGAACCCTAATTTAAACTTTTTTTTTTAACAAACGAGTGGATTAGCCGGAAAAGTTATTTTGCTATTATGACTATCTTTGCGCCTTGAAATCTTTAAATGAAGTTTGAATTACTGCATACATCTGCCGGTTCCAGGGCCAGGGCCGGACAATTCCACACAGCGCATGGAGCCGTTGAGACTCCGGTGTTTATGCCGGTTGGAACAGTCGGTTCGGTGAAAGGGATCCATTTTAAGGATCTCAAAGAGGACATTAAAGCCAGGATTATTTTGGGAAATACTTATCATCTCTATCTTCGTCCTGGAATTGAGGTGCTGGAAAAAGCCGGAGGCTTGCACCGTTTCAACGGGTGGGACAAACCGATACTCACTGACAGTGGCGGATTCCAGGTTTTTTCGCTCGGCGACATCCGCAAAATCACTCCGTTCCGGGCAAGGTTTCAATCCCATATCGATGGATCACGACATCTTTTTACACCGGAGAGTGTAGTGGACATTCAACGGTCTATCGGAGCAGATATCATGATGGCTTTCGATGAATGCACCCCCGGGGATGCAGACTATGATTATGCCAAAAAATCGCTGGAGTTAACCCAGCGGTGGTTAGGACGTTGCATGGACAGATTCGGGGCAACGCAAGCAAAATACGGATACAACCAGACGCTTTTCCCCATCGTTCAGGGGTGTGTCTACCCCGATTTAAGAGTGAAAGCGGCAGAGCAGGCAGCCTCTTTTAATGCAGATGGTTATGCCATTGGCGGACTCTCGGTAGGAGAGAAAGAAGAGGATATGTATGCGATGATTGAAGTTGTCAATGCTATTTTGCCACTCGATCGTCCCAGGTACCTGATGGGTGTCGGAAATCCGGTGAATATCCTCGAAGGGATAGACCGGGGCATTGATATGTTTGATTGTGTGATGCCTACCCGGAACGGTAGGAATGGCATGTTGTTTACCCGGAACGGAGTGATAAACATCAGAAACAATAAATGGGCTACTGATTTCTCTCCGGTCGATCCGGAGGGAAGTTCTTTTGTTGACCATCAATATACCAAAGCTTATCTGCGTCATTTATTCCAGGCTAAAGAGATGCTGGGGCCGATGATTGGCAGCATGCACAACCTGGCTTTTTATCTTTGGTTGGTCGATGAAGCAAGAAATCAGATTTTTCAGGGTACTTTTAAACCCTGGAAAGAACAGATGGTAAAACAGATGCGTAACAGACTCTGAAAAGATTTTGAATGCATTGTGTCTGAACTGAAAATTTTGGATTTTGGATTTTCGATTGACGATTGACGTTCAAAGTCTCAATTTTATAACTTCGGAATGGGTAGCTGACAGATAACTGCAATAATGGCTAACAGCTAAAACCGGGAAATGGGTACGAGGTTTTATATTATATTTAAAAGGATGACCAAAAAGTTTTTACAAAGAATTGACCGGTACATTATCAAAAAATACCTTGGAACTTTTTTCCTGGCTATTACTTTGATTATCAGTATCGCCATTATTTTTGATGTCTCCGAAAATATTGACGACTTTATATCAAAAAAAGCCCCGCTGAAGGCGATCCTGATCGATTATTACCTCAATTTTATCCCCTATTTCACCAATCTGTTCAGCGCCCTCTTCACATTTATCGCGGTCATCTATTTTACTTCGAAGATGGCCTCCAACTCAGAGATCATTGCCATTCAATCGAGTGGTATCAGCTACCGCCGATTGATGCGTCCCTACATGGTCGCCTCCGGAATTATCGCTGTAATGTCCTGGATCTTGGGCAATTTTATCATGCCCCCTGCCGCCCAGTCGAGGGTAAACTTCAGAAATACTTACATTAAAAACGAATATATCAACCAGGATAAGAACATCCACCGTCAGCTCGAACCAGGATTGTTCATTTACATGAAAAGTTACAACAACCACGAAGATGTTGGCTATAAGTTCACAATCGAAAAGTTTGAAGGTACTAAGCTAAAATCAAAACTGA
>JAMDDG010000174.1 GCA_023488865.1 Bacteroidota bacterium
CCGGATGGACAGCTACGTTGAACTGTTCCAATCGCTGGGTGGCTCCTTGATAATGTTAGCCAAAGGCAACCGTTCCGTTCAGGTAACAGATGCCTGCAAGAAATATGGCGGTTTCTATCTGGGCTCCATCGGCGGTCCTGCAGCCATTTTAGCCAAGCACAGCATCAAATCGGTCGAAGTGATCGACTTTCCAGAGCTGGGTATGGAGGCCGTCCGCAAAATCACGGTAGTGGATTTCCCGGCGTTTATCATTGTGGACGACAAAGGGAACGACTTCTTTGCCGCGTTGAAATAGCATTCGCCCTAACTTCAAAATCGGAAGGCTAAAAAAGTTAATTTTTCCGTCTTCCGGTTTTGACATATTGAAAAAAGGTCTATCTTTGCAACGCTTTTAAAGAAAAACAAAAGCAAAAGGGAGCTTAGCTCAGTTGGTTTAGAGCATCTGCCTTACAAGCAGAGGGTCGTTGGTTCGACTCCAACAGTTCCCACAGAGACCTCAGAGAAATCTGGGGTCTTTTTTTATTCTTGGTTTAACCCACAGTTTAGGCAAAGAACTAATGCTTTCAGCCAGCTTCCTATCGCTGTAAAAGTAAAGCGTTTTTTAATTCCCTTTCAATTTTGGGGCATTTTAGTATATTGCTTATTAATCTCTGTTTTTGTCCCATTTATAAAATGTCATTAATAAACCAGATGGATTAATATCTAATGCATAGTAGTCTCCATCATAGTATATTGCCATTTCTCCGTGCCTCTTAAAGTTTTTTTCAGGTTTTTCAATGAAATGCTTTTGTATTTCATCATAAACAATGTCAAGCACAATTTCAATCAATCGAAAAATATCATCCTTGACGTACTGAAATTTAGTTTTACTCTCAAAATTACCTCCAAGATTAGTTTCGCTTACATGTTCAAGAAAAATATGAAGAAACCTTTTATAATTAAGCCAGACAGCGAACTTTCCATGAGTCAATCTTTTTTCTCTAAACTGTAAAAGTTCAGGAACTATATGCTCGATCCGACATTTAATTATATCGATATTTTCCTTTCTTATTCCAACTCTTTCAATTTCTTTTCGAAGGACTAATATTTTTTGTTTAATTTCTTGAAATTCTATTTCTTTCAGTTCATTAATCTCATCGTCACTTGCATGATTGTGCGTTAATCGGCTCTTTAAATAATATTTTTTTATTCGTGTTAATAATTTGCCAGGGTCATTGTTAACAAGTTCAGGATCACTTATAGATTCAATATCTTTACCTTCGAAGGATAATGATAAGCCGAAAAATTCAGCTTCTTCTTCGGGCGTAAGTCTGTCTCCGTCAGCAATTTTTCTCGAATATAAGTTTACAAATATTGATTCATAGTCAAAATTATCATCAATTTCAATTATGTTTGGGTTTGGCAGTTTCTTTGTCTGTGTTGATTGAAACTTATTTTCATTGTTGAATTCGGATAAAAAGAAAATGGTTGATATATCCTCACAATTTATTCCTGCTTGTCTTAGATTCCTATTTTGTTCATTACTAGTTTCTTTCAAGACTTCTTTAAACTTTACAAATCCAACAGTTTTAAAAGTGTTATGAATCCGTTCTTCCAAATCCGCTCTTTCTTTAGGTGTATAATAAAATGTTCCTGTCAACAAATCAGGGTATTCTGAATATGAAGGACTATCAGTAAAAAATGAAATTGTTACGATTCTGTCAAATTGACCAAACTCTTTAAATATTTCTTCAATGTGATATTTCATGCCTAAATTTTTCAGTTATACTATTGTCAAGTGAGGTTAGGAGTCAAGTTTCTCTTTTTTAAATTAATAGATATAAATCACAATCTACTAATAAATAATTGATTATAATAACAAATTGAATGATTGATCCTAATTTATCAAGTTATATTTTTATTTCTTTGGTCTCTTTTTTTGAAGTAGATTTTTAAGGAGAATCTATTCTGTTCAACTTTAGGACATTTTTTAATCTGATGTAATAAAACTCGTTTTTGTCCCAATCCTACTTACTTATCTTTTATTACGTAAGTATCAGAAAAATTATCATGCCATCCCCTCTTGTCACTTCCAAGAAATGATAAAGCTTCAAAAGGAATCAATCTCGTTGCTGTTCTCCCAATTAATTGCAATAAAGTTGGTTTAAGCCCCTTCGCATTCACCACACGTGTTCCAGTGATTAGCTTACCTAAAGTCTTTCCAAAAATAAATTCCTGTAGGAAGTAGGTTACAAAAATGACAATAGCTCCAAAAAGGTAAGGATGCTCCTTTAACCATGGAGCTAAAATTTTAACATCGATGAAAAGGGGCAAAATATATCCAGAACAATAAGCTGCTAAATAAACAAGAGCCATATCAATAAAGTAATGGAATAGCCGTGCTCTTTTACTCACCTTGAAAAGTTCCGGATTAAAAGTTTGAAAATTTGACTCGGTTGCTTCAAATTCATCTTCTATGGGATTTTCTGTTCTTTCAAATCCCACATCGATTGCTTTTTCTGTTTTTACACATTCACTGCCTTTGGGATCTTCGGCCTTTTCAATAATTGGTTCAATTGAAGGATATTCATTAACTAATAATTCATCGAAGTCAATTAAATCATCCTTTGATTTTTTTTTCGGTTTCTCATTATCAACTTTTTTTTTCATTTTTCTGCTAATTTTCCTTGTGGCAAAGTAACCTCCCCATAAAAAACCAAGAGTTAAAATTGCTAAAATGGTTTCTTTGTAATCTTCAAAATCGATTTCAGTTAGAAAGCTAAAAGCACCTTGCTTCTTTTCGATCTCTTTAAGCCAGACTGAATTGATGTCCTTTATGGAATTAATATCCTCCTTGTTCCTGTAATTTTTGTATATAAATAAGAATATGGGTTTATCCTCTATTCTGGTTATTGTCGAAATTGCTGCAACTATATAATCTTCTGAATTTTCATTCTCAACTGAAAAATTATATTTAGTTAATAATCCAGAACTTAATGAATATTTACTTTCATAGCAAATTCCAAAAGGTTCCACTTTGAAATCTTTTATTTTAATTCTATCATCCAGATTTGCAAGATGATCAGATAATTTCGGTTCTGCATCTTTATATTGCTTTTTATATTTATCAATATATTCATTTTTGTATTGGTTCATAAATTGTCTGTAATCCTTGTATCCGACATGTAAATCTTTAACACCGTTGAAAACTTCAACAATTATATATTTTTCATTTGTATTGTCTTGATTAGCCAAAAAGTTTGCATAATCTTCATCACTAATATAATATGCAAGGAATGTGTTTGTTGGCGGGCATAATTTTTTGGCTGATTCAAGTAGATTACCCATTGTATTATCAACTTTAACAAACCCACTTGGTATAGGTAAATCAATATATGTATCCCCAACCCTAATTTTATCAATCTGGAAATGCAAAGGAGAATTTTCTTTTTTTTCAGATAGAGTCGGCTGTGTTTTAATTGAATTTTTATCGAGATTTAATAGGAAATCTTCTTGATTACCGATTTCATCTTCGGTAAATCCTTTCTTGATTAAATCTGAATGAAGTTTCCTTGCTTTTGCGGGATCTGACAATAATGTATTGAATGATGTAAAATCACCAAGATAATCCGTGGTGACACGTTTTGTTTTAACAAGGTTATTATAAAGTATTAAATTTTTACTTTCTTCAATTTTTGCCTTTGGTTCAATATTCTCAATATCAAGAAACATCTCCTTTTTGAAGGAATCATACCCCATTGTTTTCCATCCCAAATATTTCTTTGTTAGACCGTCATAAATATGTTTCAAATTTGCATCATCCTTCATGTCTATAGCGAAAGATTCATATCCATAATCTTTTAACTCCGGATTCTTTGGTGAAAGTTTGTCAAATATTAATTTCAATTTTCTTTCAGATGGGGTTAAAAACCAATAATAATATAGTGTTTGATCTTTTGAAATTTTGAAATTTCCATCAATTAACTCTTTGAATTGATCAAATGGTAGTGCAAAACCATCCTTTTGGGTAAGGTTTTTATGCAGCTTTTTTAAAAAAGATTCATTATCCGTCTCTCTTTTAAACTGACTATATTGGATCGTAAATCCTTCTTTACTACTTATGTATTCGTATAATAATTGTAAAGGAGTTTCAAATTCGTAGTTGAGTATTGGTTTTGCGTTTGGAATATCATTGAGAAACTCTAGTACTTTTTCAATAGGTATATAAAGAGTATCATTCCCTGCTATATAACTTCTTATTTCCTTTGCATCCAGATTGACTTTCAAAAAATCACTCACCTTAATATTGGGAATATTAAAAATATTTCTGCCAACTTTAAAAGATCTGATGTATTTCGGTGGCGTACTCTGATTATATCCTGTCAAGAAGAATAAAAGAAATAGAATGCATAAAAACAAATGATATGGTTTCATAAATTTGGTCAGCTTGGATTACTTCAAATTTACAAAATAGATTTATAAATAATGAAATTAGATCTTATTTGATTATTTCTGATAAAGTGTACAACACAATCCGGAAAAAATTGTTCCGAAAAGCTGAAAATAAAACAGTCTGGAAAGCATCAAGAAGTATTTTCAATTTTAAGAAAACATGAAAATGTTGTATATTATCTACATTTTATATATTTTTGTGGATAATATTCAACAATAATAAAATGAAGAGCAAGAAGTTACTGTTGTTCCCCAAACACCAAATGATGATGGAACAAGTAGGAGAAAATATAAAACTGGCAAGAAAGCGAAGGAAACTTACGACGATACAAGTGAGCGAAAGGGCCGGTATTGACAGAAGTACGCTATACCAAATTGAAAGGGGTAATGGAAGTGTCTCTATGGCTGCCTATTTCAATACCCTTAGAGTATTAGGATTGCAGGATGATTTTTTAAAACTGGCGGCAGATGACAGCTTTGGCAGAAAATTGCAAGACCTTGGTTTAGCTGGAAATAAAAAAATTGCCACTTCAAAAACAGACCAATTTTAAAATCTCATCTATGAGAACAATAGCACTGATCGAAAAAGGCAAAGATGGTACCTTCGGCATCTTTACGCCTGAATTGCAACATACCATTATAGGCGAAGGAAATACGGTGGCAGAATCCAAAAAAGACTTCGGGAATTCCGTTAAAGAGGTGCTTGCTTCCTATACCGAAACAGGTAAACCTTTACCTGCCGAATTGGAAGGTATCGAGTTTGAATATAAATACGATCTGGCATCCCTGTTCAACTATTACGACTTCATTAATGTAAGCAAGTTCGCGCATGTGGCGGGCATTAATGCTTCGTTAATGAGACAATACAAATCCGGGAATCAGTATATCTCCGAAAATCAAATTATAAAAATCGAAATGGCGCTGCATAAAATAGCCAATGAGTTTTCCGAAATCAGACTGGTGTAACGATTCAGCGTTTATTTTGAGAGTTGATCAAGCGCTTTGCAAACAGGATAATTAATGAATAAAGTTTTAATTGGGTGTAATTCAGTTAAAAAATTCTTTAAAGGTCATCTCATCTTTTAGAATGTGAATTAAGTAGCTATTTTAAACATCTGAAATTCAAGTTTACCATTCTTCCGGTTGTAACCTGGCACCGAATATAAAATTATTTCAAGTCCCCAAAAGGTTTGTAAAAACTCTCCGGTGGTCCGAGATAGCTTTGTTTGAGGCCCCCGGTGTTGACAATGATTTTTTGCAGTACAACTCCCGGATCAACCATAAAGATTTTAAGGGTGTGATAGCCCGGCGTCTTTATCTGATGGGTTGAATGGCTGAAGCGTGCATTGTCGCTGACCGATTTTTCCCAATCGGCATTCCGGTTCATCGCATTGAAGTTATCAGGCACCAATGTGATCACCTGCGGCGCTTCCTCGTCGAACGAGATGGCATATTGCAATCCCCTGCCCGGCTTAAAATTCAGCGTTGGCGAGAAAATGCCCGTGACATCGAACGTTCCGGTATTGAAAAGGTACATTTGATATTCCAGACAGGGTGCATTCTTACCAGGAAGGCCGGGGGCAGCATCCACGTTTGAAGCAGCCCGCATGGCCGACAAGGTATGTCCATAACCTTCAATTTTGCTCCAGTCGACTTCCACCCAAAGGCGGTTGTCTTTTCCAAAAGGAGTTTTGGCCTTGCCCAGGCGGAGCCAAGGTTTACTCGGTTCTGCATCAAAATAGAAAGGCGATTTCCCTTTGTTAAAGATGTCGATGTAATGCTTTTGTTTGTTGAAAACATCAAATCCGGGCAACACCGGAGTTGCCTGTTCTCCAGGCCAGACGGCTTCCGAACCTTCTACCGAGACGCCCATCGCCGGAGTATCGGCAACTGCTACTTCTAGCAGTTTAATGGCACGGAGCATGGGTTCCTGGTGCGAATTTCCCATCACAATCCCATACTCATCCGCCAATCGGGGATTTTCCGGATCATCCTCATTGAAGGCGTTGTTCCACATGGCCGGCCAGAGATAATTGCCTTTGAGCCTTAAAATCAGCTCGAACAATTTGGTATAAAACTCATGCCCGTAATTGGCAACCCTTCCGGGTATCGGAGGGTTCTCCCCTACCGGGACCGTGCCAAACTTCTCCCGGATCCAGTTAGTAAGATCGGGCGCTTCGTCATTCAAAAATATGCCGCGGTATTTAACTGAAGGTGAGCCTTGTGCATATCTTCCCGCGTTAACGTACAGTTCAGCTTTTTTTGGTACCGGAACATCGGCCCACCAGTACCAAGGCGAAACACCCATCTGTTTGGAGCATTCGTAAATGCCATAGATGGTCCCGCGTTTGTCGCTCCCGGCGATTACCAGGGCGCGTTTTACCCCGGGAAAAGGTTTGTTGACTACCTGCACCAAAAAAGTTTCCCACTTACCGGCCACCTCAGTTACTTCAATTTTCTTCTCTCTGACCAAGCTGTCAATAAGCGGACTTTTTCCGATCGTACCTGCAACAATGAGCTCCTTCGACTCCGGAACTGTGTCCAGGTAAAGACGGGGCTCGGCTGAAGCAACCTTCCCGATATCTGATCGCAAATCATCAAAGGCCCGTTGTACGCCTTCCCAATCTTTTGAGCTGATCAGGAGCGGTGTTGATTGTTTCGAAGCTGAAATAGTCAATTTGTCTTTCCCTCTTTCTGTGGAAACAAATATTCCCTTTTCATCAGCTGATTGTGCGTCCGTCGATTGAGACAGGAACAGCAAAGCGAAGACAAGAAGCAGGATGGTACGCATACGAATGAGATTAAAATATCCTGTTAAGATGATTTGTTTAGAAAGCAGTTACATTAGGGACATACCGGTTAAGTACCCTGAAAAACATTTTTCAGGCCCATATTTGGTGGGGAAGAAGTCGGTCAGGGCCAACACCGCTACCAGCATAAACTTAAGGATTTTTTTATGAATAATTCTTTTCATTGTGTTCCGGTTTTGGAATGAAATTAACCGGGTTAATGGGGTTGAATCTAATAATTAATTCCGTTTGCACACATTGGAATCTGCGGTTAATTTAGTTAATGTGTTATTTTTACGGTGGCAAAATTTATCGGGCAGTTGAATCTTTTGCCGTCGGACGGCGTTAGTAGTTTAAATCATTTGATATCATCCAATGGAAAAAAACATTTTTAATCTGAAGGGGAAGATTGCCGTGGTGACCGGTGGGACGGTTTGGCGATATCAGTGAACTGAATGGCGCCGTGCAGTTTCTCTGCTCTGATGCAGCCAGTTTTATCACCGGCGTCATCCTTCCGGTAGATGGCGGTTTCAGCTCTTTCAGCGGGGTCTAATTCAGTAAACTTAAAAAATGCTACTCAAAACATGGCGATGGTTCGGGGCTAAAGACAGCGTTACGCTTGGCGAAATCAGGCAGGTTGGCGCGACAGGTATCGTGACGGCATTGCACCACATCCCTAACGGGGAGGTCTGGGAAACCGCCGAAATACAGAAGGTGAAAAACGAGATAGAAAGTCACGGCCTCACCTGGGAAGTGGTGGAGAGCCTGCCGGTTTCAGAAGGGATCAAACAGGCGACTCCCGATCGCGACCGCCTGATCACCAACTATATCACCAGTCTGAAAAATTTGGGAAGCTGCGGAATCAGAACGGTTGTCTACAATTTTATGCCGGTGCTGGACTGGGCCCGGACTGACCTGCAATTCCATCTGCCCGACGGCGCTGAAACGATGTATTTCGATTTCCCCACCTTTATCGCCTTCGATCTCTATATTTTAAAAAGAGCGGATGGTGAAAAAGATTATCCGCCTCATCTGGTTCACATTGCCAGGGAGATTGCCTCAAAGATGACGGTTGAAGAGGCCGAAAAACTTGCTTATAACATCATTATCAAAACGCAGGGATTTATTGACGGATCCATCGACGGGAACAGTGCCGATCCAAAAAGTGCTTTCCTGAATCTAATCCGGAAATACCAACAGATTGACGGGATGATGCTGCGCGAAAACATGCGTTACTTTCTTTCCAAAGTGATCCCTGCCGCCGAAGAGGCCGGTGTCAGGATGTGCATTCACCCCGATGATCCCCCTTTCCCGCTTCTGGGATTACCCAGAATTGTCAAGAATGCCGCAGACTTGCAATGGATTATCGATGCTGTTCCTTCCTCCTCCAACGGGATCACCTTCTGTACAGGTTCACTGGGTGTCAGGGCAGACAACCTGCTTCCTGAGATGATCCGTCAGTTCGTGCCTCACATCCATTTTCTGCACCTGCGCAACCTGAAGCGTTTGGAAAACAGCTGCTTTTACGAAGCGGGGCATCTCGACGGTGACCTCAACATGAAAGATATCATGAAAGCGGTGGTATCGGAACAGGTACGTAGGAAGAAAGAAGGTCGCACCGACTGGTTGATCCCGGTCCGCCCCGATCACGGATTGAAGCTATTGTACGATTTCTCCAGGAACGACAATCCAGGGTACCCGTTGTTGGGCAGGATGAAAGCCCTGGCACAACTGGAGGGATTGGCTTTGGGTCTTTCCGATAAAGAAGTATAGATTAACCAGTGAAATCTGATACAGAAATAGTTTAATTCAAAAAATGGTATCTTTGTTTTATGAGTTTAGATGAAACGAAAATAAGGGTTATTTCTAATTATTTTAGTGCACATCCTGTACTAAAGGCTTATCTTTTTGGCTCTTATGCACGCGGCGAGGCAGACAATGAGAGTGACATAGATATTTTGGTCGACCTTGATTATTCCCAGACGATTGGGTTACAATTCATTCAAATGAAAATTGATTTGGAGAGATTGCTAAATACTAAAGTCGACTTAGTTTCTTCAAATGGCCTGTCTAAATACATCAAACCATTAATTGACAATGAAAAGCAATTAATTTATGCGAAGTAATTTGGGAGATAAGGTAAGACTTCAGCACATTTTAGATGCCATAATTGAGATTGAAAGTTAC